>NZ_JBKQWU010000056.1:0-20268 GCF_047275745.1 Amaricoccus sp. W119
CGTTCCTCATAATGCTCGGCGCAATCGCGGACCTGATTGCAATGCCGATGTTCCGATGGCGAGTGGTGCCGGTGGCCGGCAAAGCCTGATCACCAGGGTATTCTTCAACGGCCCCGTCGTGCATTTTCAAAGGAATGCGCTGGCCCATGCCGGCAAGAACAGCCGCGTTCGCCAATGTCTCTCGGACCATTGGCGTTCCCTTGGCTCACGGTGTCCGCCTTCATCGCCACCGCCTTCGCCCAGCCCGACCACGCGGCCGCCTCGGCCCAGTGGCGCCTGGTCGCCGACCAGGTGCGGAGCAAGGTGCCGAAGCTCGCCATGCTCATGGATACGGCCGAGGAGGACGTGCTCGCCTACATGACCTTTCCCCAGCAGCACCGAGCGAAGTTACACTCAACGAATCCGATCGAGCGTCTGAACGGCGAGATCAAGCGGCGCACCGATGTCGCCGGGATCTTCCCGAACGAGGCGTCGATCCGGCGGCTCGTCGGGGCTATCCTCATGGAGCAGACCGAGGAATGGACTGTCCAGCGCGGTCGCTATCTCACGCTGGAAACGCTCGCGCCGATCCGCGATGATCTCACCGTCAGCTTGCCTGCCGCTCAGCGCGACTGACCAGCTCCGCCCGCCAGTCAGCGCCAGGCCCGCCGTGAGCTACACCAACAGATGGGGCACGATCGGAAGGCGGGCCGTGCAGCTGATTCATTCTGCGAAGAAGATCACGGGCGACCGACGATGCGTGTTCCCTTCGGTTGGCTCGGCGGCGTGTCCGATGTCGGAGAACACGGAGCTATGGCTGAATTTGGGTGACGCGTCCTGATTCAGCGATAGCTCTCATGACCGGATCGAAGGGTGGGCCGCCGCCCTTGGTTCCAACTGAACGGTTCAGCGCCGCCTCGAGCTCGGGCCGGAACATCTCGAAATCCACCGCCTCTGCGAAAGCCTCGAGCCGGTCGCCAAGTTCGCTCGGTCGCCTCATCCGGTCGTCGAAGTCAAAGAACCCAGGCTGCCTCGGCATGCCGATCTCCCGGGCAGATCCCTGACCGAGAGTGAATCAGCAAACCGCCCCGAGGGCGAGGCTTTTCGAGGTACTCAGCTGAAACGCCCCCCGAACCGCCGTCATCGCTCAGGGGACGCTGCGCGGGTTCGGGATTCCCGCATGAAGGAGATGAAACCGCGCAAGCTCTCCCTGACATGCAGTTCGATCCTTCGGCTCGGATCGAAACTCCACCAGAGCAGGGATCCCTGCCACTGCGTTGCGAGGATCAGGCCGGCGCTTTCGGGAAGGTCGGGGGTGTCCGCGAAGCACGCGCCGAGAGCACGGCGCAGGGTCTCCATCCAGGCGACGCCGCGGCTCCGCAGAACCGGGTCGCGCAGATCCTCCCGCAGAAGGCGCAGCGTGTCCGCGTAGCCTTCGATCTCGCCATACTGGGCCGAGAGCCCGACCAGCATCTCGATCGCGCCATCCGGGGTTCTCGGGACCGCCTCCGCGAGACGCACGGTCTCTTCGTCGAGCCGATCCCAGGCGTGGAGCAGCGCGCTTCGCTTCAATTCGACCTTGTTCCCGAAACGCTGGACCAGCGTGGCGCCGGACAGGCCGCAGCGCTCCGCCAGGCTGGCGAAGGTCAGGGCCTCCGGCCCGCGCTCGGTCATCAGCGCGAGCGCCGTTGCCAGGACCGCTTCGTCGGACTGTGTCTTCGGTCGGGGCATCTTGACTTCCGTTAATAACCGAATGATCATTTATAAATGAGGCGATCGATGGATGCCAGTCGTTCTCGCGGGATCGGAGGTGGCGATGGGGCTCGTGGGCAAGATCGCGCTGGTCGCAGGTGCGACGCGGGGCGCCGGTCGGGGGATCGCGATGGAACTGGGCGCGGCGGGGGCGACGGTCTATGTGACCGGCCGGACGACGCGTGACCGGCAGTCGGAATACCGGCGGCAGGAGACGATCGAGGAGACCGCCGAACTGGTTTCGGCGGCCGGCGGGAAGGGCATCGCGCTGCGCGTCGACCATCTGGTCGCCGACGAGGTTCGGGGTTTGGTCGAGCGGATCCGCGCCGATCAAGGTCGGCTCGACATCCTCGTCAATGACGTCTGGGGCGGAGAGAAGCTGTTCGAATGGGACAAATCCGTCTGGGAGCACGATCTCGAGAACGGCCTGGGCCTCCTCAGGCTCGGCATCGACACCCATCTCATCACGGCCCATTTCGCCCTGCCGCTGATGATCGAGCGGGAGGGCGGCCTCCTGGTCGAGGTCACCGACGGCACGGCCGAGTATAACGCCGAGCATTACCGGCTCTCACCTTTCTACGACCTCGCGAAGGTGGCGGTGAACCGGATGGCCTGGGCGCATGCGAAGGATCTGGCGCGACATGGCGCGACCTCGGTCTCGCTGACGCCCGGCTGGCTGCGTTCGGAGATGATGCTCGACCACTTCGGGGTGACGGAGGGGAACTGGCGCGCGGCGACGGTGAAGGTCCCGCATTTCGTCATCTCGGAATCCCCGCGCTTCGTTGGCCGCGCGGTGGCGGCGCTGGCCTGTGACGTGCAACGGGCGCGATGGAACGGGTGCTCACTCTCCAGCGGCGGGCTGGCGCGGGTCTACGGTTTCACCGACCTCGACGGCTCCCGCCCCGACGCCTGGCGCTACATCGTCGAGGTGCAGGATGCCGGCGAACCGGCGGATGCCACCGGCTACCGGTAAGCCCGGGCCGCGTCACCCCGGCACCATGCGCGCCCCGAGCGAGGCTCCGCCGCGTCGTGGAAGTCGGGGGGAGGCGGACGGTTTTCTCCGGGCCCGCCTCTTTCGCGGGCGGGCCGGACGGCCTATGGTCCCCCGTCCACTCAGCTTACCGCCAGGCAGACCGTTCGCTCCCTCGCCCAGCTGATCGGATTCCCGATGACCCGCTCCTCCGCCTCTACCGGATCGGCCAGCGCACCGCGCCGACGCGGGCGCCCCGGTCCTCGCCGGCGAACTCCCCTGACATTCGGAGACATATAGTGAGACCAAGCGTGATCATCGCGGCCATGCCCGCGGTTCTTGTCATCGGCGGCGCGGCGGGCGCGCAGGCGCCCGAGGATTTCGCGGATACCCTCGTGTTGCCCACGATCAGCATCGACGCGGCGCAGGACGACGGGCTCGTGCCGATCTCCTCGGCGATCGCCACCAAGACCGACACGCCGATCGAGAGGATCCCGCAGGCGGTCTCGATCATCACCCGGGAATCGCTCGAGCAGCGCCGGCCGCGGAGCCTAGAGCAGGCGATCTCCTATGCGCCCGGCATCGTGTCCTCGCCCTGGGGCCAGGACGCGCGTTTCACCCAGTTCCTCGTGCGCGGCTTCGACATCGGCCCCTATGGCACCTATCGCGACGGGCTGCCGCAGAAGGTGATCGGCTTTTCCGGCTTCGTCATGGAGCCCTATACGCTCGAAGGCATCGACGTGCTGAAGGGGCCGAACGCGGTGCTCTACGGCGAGACAGACCCGGGCGGGATCGTCAACGCGGTCACCAAGCGTCCGAGCTTCGAGCCGCTCCGGAGCGGTTTCCTGACCTACGGGCCGTTCGATTCCTATCAGGCCGGCATCGATGTCGGCGGCCCGGTCGGCGAGGGCGGGGCACTCGCCTGGCGGCTGACCGGGCTCTGGCGCGATGGCGAAACCGGGGTCGAGAACTCCGAGGACGATCGCCAGCTGATCGCCCCGGCGCTGACCTGGCGGCCGGATGATCGCACGGAGATCACCGTCCTCACCAATTTCCAGAGCGACGGTACCACGCCCGGGCTCTACCGGCCGGTCCCGGGTGAGGATTATCCGGTCTCGAGCGGAGATCTTCCGGGCTGCATTTGGGACACCTCGCCCGAGGTCGCGCATTTCGACGCGGACATGGCCTCTGCGGGCTATCTCTTCTCGCACGAACTGGCGTCGGGCGTCGTGATCCGGCAGCAGGCCCGCGTCGCGCGGCAGGAGACGGATTACCGCGACTTCTACTTCAACGGCATGACCTCCGATACCGAGATGAACTTCGCCGATTTCTCGGTCAGCGAGACGGCGGAGACGGCGGCGGTCGATACCCAGGCGCAGGTCGACTTCGCGCTCGGGGCAATGGAGAACACGCTGGTCCTAGGCTTCGACTACAGCCGGATGGAGGCGGATTCCGAATATGGCTACGATGCGAGCTACGTGATCCCGATCGAGAACCCGGTTCTCGATTTCCCGATGCCCGACCCAGGCATCTACTACGACGGCGTGCAGACCGTCGAACAGTACGGCGTCTACGCGCACAACCAGGTCGAGCTGACCGACCGGCTCTTCGCGAGCTTCGGCCTGCGCCAGACCTGGGTCGAGAACCGGTTCGACGATCATTTCGCCGGCGACGACACCAGCCAGGACGACCGGAAGCTCGTCTGGGATGTCGGTGCCACCTATGATCTTCCGGGGGGCATCACCCCTTATGCGAGCTATGCGACGGGGTTCGTGGTCGACACCGGGGCGGAGTTCGACGGCACGCTCTATGAGCCGACCGAGGCGGAGCAGGTCGAGGCCGGGCTGCGCTGGCGGCCGGAGACGTTCAATGCGCTGTTCTCGGCGGCGCTCTACCAGATCGACAAGACCAACGTGCTGACGACCGACCCCGACAACATGGGCTTCTGGGTCCAGACCGGCGAGGTCCGCCATCGCGGCCTGGAACTGGAAGCGAATGTCTCGCTCGCCGAGGGCCTGTCGGCGGTGGCGGGCTACAGCTACATCGACGCCGAGATCACCTCGAGCAACGACGGCGACGAGGGCAACCGTCCGGCGCTCGTTCCCGAGCACGAGGCGTCGCTCTGGGCGAACTACGCCTTCCAGACCACGCGGCTCGACGGGCTGAGCTTCGGCGCGGGCGTGCGCTATGTGGGATCGAGCTATGGCGATTCGACCAATACCCGCGAGACACCGGCGCATACCCAGGTCGACGCGGCGCTGCGCTACGCCCGAGGCGGGGCCGAGGCGGCGGTCAATGTGACGAACCTCTTCGACAACGACTACTACTCGATCTGCTACGCCGGCGGCGGATGCGCCAAGGGCGACGAGCGGCAGGTCCAGTTGACGGTGAGCCTGGCGTTCTGAAGCTCACCACCTGGTGGATAACGGTGCGCGGGCGGCGGCTCGGGTCAGGCGGTCACAGCGGGCCGCTCGAGTTCCGGTGTCGGCTCGACGAGCCCGAACTCGTGGCGGAGCGCGTCGGTGATGCCGGCGACACAGACATCCAGGATGAGCCGTCCCTTCTCGACGCTCGCTGCCTTCGCCGACGAAAGCGTGCCCGGGGCGGGTGTGCGCTCGGGGATGACCGGGAAGCTGTCATAGGGCGGGAACGTCGCAGGCGCGTGATCCTTCACCCGGTCCATGTCCACCAGTTCAGGGTAGAGGGCGAGCATGAGCGAGGTCTCGAATACCCCGCCGTGCTCGATGTCCCAGCCGAGAAAGCCTTCGGGATAGAGCTCTCCGATCACGGTCGGGTCGTTGATGAAATCCCAGTAGGACAGGACCGTTACGCGGAAGTCGTCGATGCCCGCGTAGCGCAGGTCGCGCAAGCCGAGGTCGATGCCTTCGACCAGGAACATCGTATTCTCGAAATGCCCGTTCATGACACCCAGCCGGCGCACGCCATGTCGGGCGAGCTCGCGGATGATGTCGCGGACGGTGCTGGTCACCGTCGCGCCGTCGAGGCTCGTCGTGCCGGGGAAGTGATTGCCTCCGCCCGACTTCTGCTGCGATTTGTAGCCGTATTGCAGCGCCGGCGCCACCAACGCGCCGATCCGCTTCGCCACCCGTTCGCAGACCGCGACCGGCAAGAGCACGTCCACGTTCATGCTCATGTGGTGCCCGTGCTGCTCGAGCGCGCCGACCGGCAGCAGGACCGGCGCGCCGCCGTCGCTCACCCGGTCGGCATAGGTCTTCCAGTCCATCTCGCCGATGAATACGCTGGTCTTCATGTGAGCCCCCTTTGCCCTTTTCGCGATGCCCGACGTGGTTCCCGCGCGGGAACCACGTCGTCTAGCGCATCCTCAGGCCGCGCCCGTGCCGGGCATCTCCGCCCGGTACTCGGCCGCGGCGCTCTTTGCGATCGACACGCACNCCGCGCGGGAACCACGTCGTCTAGCGCATCCTCAGGCCGCGCCCGTGCCGGGCATCTCCGCCCGGTACTCGGCCGCGGCGCTCTTTGCGATCGACACGCACATCAGCACGAGGATGACGGAGAACGGCAGGGCGGCGATGATCGCAGCTGTCTGCAGCGTGCTGAGCGCCGCGCTGCCGCCGACCACCAGCAGCACCGCCGCGATAACCCCCTCCAGAATTCCCCAGATCGTGCGGTGGCGGTGGAGCGGATGCTCGTTGCCTTCGCTGAGGATCGTCGTGACGACGAGCGTGCCGGAGTCCGAGGAGGTCACGAAATAGGTGATCACGAGGATCGTGCCGGCGACGGCCGCGACTACGCCGAGAAAGCCGAGTTCCATGGAGTCGAAGGTCGCATAGAGTGCCGTGGCGACATTGTCCTTGACCGAGGTGACGATCCCGGCCGTTCCGGTCAACTCGGCGTTGAGTGCCGTCCCGCCATAGGCGGCGATCCAGACGAAGGAGAGGAGCGAGGAGACGCCGACCACACCGAAGACGAATTCCCGGATGGTCCGTCCGCGCGACACGCGGGCCACGAACACGCCGACGAACGGCGCCCAGGATATCCACCAGCCCCAGTAGAAGACCGTCCACCAGCCCTGCCACATGTCGCGCCACGTGGCGTCGTCGCCGGCCGGAACCGATTCTACGTAGAGGTTCAGCGGCAGGAGGTTGTACAGATAGGTGCCGCTGACGGTCAGGAGCGACCAGAGCAGATAGCGCGTCGGCCCCCAGACGAAGAAGAAGACCAGCAGAGCCAGCGTCAGCCACATGTTGACCTCGGAGAGCCACTTGATCCCGCGGTCCAGCCCGGACAGGACCGAGCAGAGCGCGATGGCGGTGATGGCGACGATCAGGATCAGCTGGACCTGCGGTGAGATCGGAATGCCCCAGATCGAGTTGAGCCCGGAATTGATCTGCTGCACGCCGAGGCCGAGCGAAGTGGCGATCCCGAACAGCGTGGCAAAGACGGCGATCACGTCGATCAGAGTGCCGATCCAGCCCTCCACGCGATCGCCGAGAAGCGGATAGAGCGTATAGCGGATGCCAAGCGGCTTCTTCAGCCGATAGGCGACGAAGGCCAAAGCCAGCGCTGCGACGCAGTAGATCGCCCAGGCATTGAGTCCCCAGTGAAAGAACGCGATTTCGAGCGCCTTCCGCGCCGCCGCCTCGCTTTCCTGGCTCGCACCGAATGGTGAGCCGTCCGCGTAGTGGAAGACCGGCTCGGCGATCGACCAGAAGATGATGCCGATACCCTGGCCCGCGGCGTAGAGCATCGCGAACCAGGTGAAGTAACTGTATTTCGGCCGTTCGTCCGGGTCACCGAGGCGGAGCGTGCCGTATTTGCTGGCGGCGATCCAGATCAGAAAGACCAGAAACAGCCCCGCGAGCGCGACGTACCACCAGCCGGCGTAGAAGGTGACGAAGGTCCTGGCCTCGTCGATGAGCCGCGCAGACTGCTCCGGAAAGCCGAGAGTCACGGCGATGAAGACGAAGACGACGGCGGCCGAGATCAGGGACGAGTAGGGATTGATCCCCCTGAACGGACCGGACTGGATAACCATGGACTGCTTCCTCCGGCTTGGGCGTGGATGCGCGGGTGCGCGGGGCGGGGCTCGTTCTTGTCGTTCCCGGCTGGGCCCTTTGGTCCAGTGTTACCGCGCGGCGGGATCGCCGCGCGGTAACGCTGGAACGGAGGCCCGACCGGCTCAGGCGACCTTGGCGGCCTTGCCTTGCACGATCAGGTGCTCGGGGCCGTAGGGGAAGCCGGTGATGTTCCGGTTGCCCTCCTCGGTGATGACGAGGATGTCGTGCTCGCGGTAGCCGCCGGCGCCCGGCATGCTCTCCGGGATGGTGATCATGGGCTCCATCGAGACGACCATTCCCGGCTCCAGCACGGTGTCGCAGTCCTCGCGCAGCTCCAGCCCCGCCTCGCGGCCGTAGTAATGGCAGAGCACGCCGAAGGAATGGCCATAGCCGAAGGAGCGGAACCGCAGAAGGTTCTCGGTCGCGTAGATCTCGTTCAGCTCCTTCGCGATGTCCGAGCAGCGGTTGCCCGGCACGAGCAGTTCCTTGCCGCGGTCGTGGACGCGGCAGTTGATCTCCCAGAGCCGGATGTGTTCATCGCTGGCGGTCTCGGCGAAGAGCGTCCGTTCGAGCGCCACGTAATAGCCCGCCACCATCGGGAAGCAGTTGAGCGAGAGGATGTCGCCGCGCCCGATCCGCCGGCTCGTCACCGGGTTGTGGGCGCCGTCGGTGTTGATGCCCGACTGGAACCAGGTCCAGGTGTCGAGCAGTTCGGCATGCGGCCAGGTCCGGGCGATCTCGCGCACCATGGTCGCGGTCGAATGCAGCGCCACCTCATGCTCGGGCACGCCGACCGCCGTCGCCTCGACGCAGGCGGCGCCGCCGACATCGGCGATCCGCGCCATCTCGGTGATATGGGCGATCTCCTCCGCCGACTTGACCATCCGGAGCCGCATCGCAGGCGCGGCGATGTCGACGAAATCGACGCCCGGGAACTCCGTCCGGAGCAGGTTCAGGAGATCGATGTTGACGTGATCGAATTCGATCCCGATGCGCTTCGCCCCGCCGACGAGCTGGCGGACGGCGTGGAAATAGTTGTCCCGGCTCCAGTCGGTGTAGGTGACATTGCCGCCGAAGGTGCGCCGCCAGGGCTGGCCGCCGTCGATGCCGGCGCTGACGCTGGTCGCGCCGTCATGGGTGATGACGAAACCGTAGCGGCGGCCGAACTGGCAGTAGAGGAAATCCGCGTAGTAGTTGATGTTGTGATACGAGGTGAAGAGCGCCGCGTCGATGCCCGCCTCGGCCATATGGGCGCGGATCGCGTCCTGACGGCGTTCCATCTCGGCGGCCGAGAAGGTCGGTTTCACCCTGGCGCCATTGCCGGTGTAGTCCTGAAAACGCTCGCGCTCCATTCCACATCCTCCATGTCATCGATGTTCGAGTTGGCTTGAGGATGCCCATGGCGGCCCGGCTTGTCAAAAGACGGTTTCTCGTGTGAGCATGAGCTGAGCTCATGGAGGCCAACGCATGACCCAGGTTCCGCTGAACGCTCTGCGCGTCTTCGAGGCGGCGGCCCGCCACGGCAGCTTCAGCGCCGCCGCCGAGGAGCTCTGCGTCACCCAATCCGCCGTCAGCCACCAGATGCGCCAGTTCGAGACCTGGCTCGGCGGCCCGCTCTTCGCGCGCGAGGGCAACCGGCTCCGCCTCCTGCCCCACGGCGACGCGCTGGCGCGGACGCTGGGCGCTTCCTTCGCCGAGATCGAGCAAGCCTGCCGCCGCGCGCGCCGCGCCTCGGGGCCGCCGACGCTGGTGATCGCCGCGATCCCCTCGATCGCGGTCTGCTGGCTCGTGCCGCGGCTCGCGGATTTCCGCGCGCGGCATCCGGGGATCGACATCCGGATCGTCTATGCGATCCACGGCCAGCGGATCGATTTCACCGACATCGACTTCGCCGTGGTGTTCTCGGAGGGGGCGCCCGCCGTCGAGGGTGTCCGGGCGACACCGTTTCTGCCGGGGATGAGCGCGCCGGTCTGCAATCCGCGACTGGCCGCCGAGATCCCGTGCGGGGACCTCGGACCGGCGCTGCTCGCGGCCGGCCTCCTGCACGATTCTAACCTCGACGGCTGGCGCGAATGGCTGCGGCGGGCCGGGATCGAGGCGCCCGAGGTGCTGCCGGGGCCGGTGTTCGAGGACTTCAACCTGCTCCGCGCCGCGGCGCTCGCGGGCCAGGGCGTGGCGCTCTGCCCGGTCGCGCTGATCGGCGATGACGTCCGGGCGGGGCGGCTCAGGCAGTTGTCGGAGATCACCGTCCACGACGACCGCGGCTATCACCTTCTGGAACGCTCCCTGGCAACCCCGCCCGAACGGAAGGCCGCCGAAGCCTTCCGCGCCTGGCTGCTCGACACGCGGAGCGAGATGGGCTCCGCGGGCTGACACACCCCTTCCGCGTCGGCTTGCCGGCCGTGCCGAGCGGAATGGCGGGGTAGGGATAAGCCTCGGCTAATGCCTGGCCGCTGGGCATTCTCGTTTGCGCCAAACCCCCCTCCCGCGGATCTTTCCGGAAACGGGGGCCGGAACATTGGGGTCGGCTCGGGAAAGGGAGGCTCATGGCAAAGCATTTCGGCATCGGCGCCATCGCCTGCGCCGCGACAATCCTCGTCGCGGGGACGGCGGACGCCAGCGAAACGGAGTACAAGCTCATCCTGACGAGCGAGGCGGGCGATCACGACTCGCCGATCGGAACCGCCATGCGGCGCTGGGAGTCGCTGATCGAGGAGGCCTCGGCCGGCCGGATGCAGGTCGAGGTGTTCTATCAGGGCGAGCTCGGCGGGCAGCAGGAACTGTTCGACCAGCTGCTGCGCGGCAACATCGACATGATGATCACCTGGCCGCAAACCTCCTACGACCAGCGCATCGGCGTGAACTACATCCCCTATTTGGTGCTCGGCTGGGACGATGCCATCGCCGCCTTCTCGCCCGACGGCTGGGTGCGGGAGCTGATGGCGCCGATCTACGAGGAGATCGGGCTGAAGTACATCGGCCCCTTCCCCGAGGGTTTCGGCGGTATCGCGACGCAGGGCCGGCACGCGACGAATGTCGAAGCGGCCCGCGGGATCAAGGTCCGCTCGCAGCCGGTCTTTCCCCTGCCGCAGACCGTGAACGCCATGGGGTTCGAGGCCGTCCCGATCGACTGGGCCGAAGTCTACACATCGCTGCAGACCGGGGTCGTCGACGGCGACTCGTCCAACGTGATCTACTGGGACTACCAGTATTTCGGCGACGTTCTGGATTACTTCGTCCAGTCCTCGCACAATTTCTCGTCCTACAGCCTGCTGATGAGCGACAAGGTCTGGGACGAGATGGACGCGGCCGACCGCGCGATCGTGGAGACCGCGGCGCGCGACGTGATCGACCGTCAGTTCCAGGAGGCGCGCGCCGAGGACGAGCGCTGGATCGCCGCCGCGCAGGCGGACGGCATGGAATACGTCGTGCCGAGCGACGCGGAAATGACCGCCTGGGTGGAGCGGGTCCGCGCCGAGGTCTGGCCGGGGATCGAAGCGAGCCTCGGCGCCGAGATCATGGATGTCGTGCGCGCGAATGCCTCGGTCCCCGGCGAGTGACGCCAAGGGGCAAGACGGAAAATCCAAAAACAGGGGGAGGAAGGATGCAAGCCTTCAGGGTTCTCGACGAGATTCTGATTCGGATCATCCGGCCGGTCGTCGTTGTGATCGGTCTCGGCGTCGCGCTCTTGCTCGCGATCGGCATCGTCTCGCGCGCCGTTCTGGGTCAGCCGGTCTTCGGGCTGGAAGAGATCATGCTGCTCGCGATCATGTGGTTCTACATGCTGGGCGCGGTCCTGGCCTCGCGCGACGGCTCGCATCTCAAGGCGGATTTCGTCGATGTGATGACCGATGATCCGACAATCCGGCGGGTGGCGGCGATCGCCTCGACGATCGTCTCGATCCTCGCATCGCTGGCGTTCTGCTACTGGGCCAGCGATTTCATCGCCTTCGGCCTGTCGCGCGGGCAGGAGACGCCGGTTTTCGGCCTGCCGTTCTGGGTGTCGCAGATCAGCCTCCTGGTCGCGGCGGTGACACTGACGCTCTACCTCTTGCGTGACCTCGTGATCCTGCTGTCCGGACCCCCCCCCGCGCGACGACGCGCAACGGGTCGTGGAGTAATCGTCATGGAAGCTCTCTTCGCAATCGTGGCGCTGATCGTCTTCATGCTGATCGGCGTGCCCGTGGTCTTCGCCTTCGCCGCGATGGTGGTGATCCTGACCTTCTTCTACGACGTCGCCTGGTCGATGCCGATGATCACCGGCTACTGGACCGTGAACTCGGTCATCCTCCTCGCGCTGCCGCTCTTCGTGATGACCGGCTATCTGATGGAGACCGGGGGCATCGCCCGGCGCCTCGTCAACTTCGTCGAGGCGCTGGTCGGCAAGTCCCGGACCGGCATGGGCTCGTCGATGATCGTCTCCTGCGGCATCTTCGGCGCCATCTCCGGGACGGCCTCCGCGGCGGTGGCCTCGATCGGATCGATCCTGATCGAGCCGATGGAACGGCACGGCTACACGCGCGGCTATACCAGCGCCATGCTGGGCGTCTCGTCGCTCCTCGGCCTGCTCATTCCGCCGTCGATCACCATGATCCTCTACGCGGTCGTCACGCGCCAGTCGGTCGCTGCCTGCTTCCTCGCGACGATCGGGCCGGGGATCGCGCTCATGATCGTGCTGGCGCTGTTGAACCGGCTGCATGTCGCGCGCAAACTGGGCGGCGATGACGAGAAGATGCCCTGGGGTCAGCGCATGTCCGAGATCGGCACAACCGGATGGAAGGCGATCCCGGCTCTGATGCTGCCGGTCATCATCCTCGGCGGGATCTACGGCGGCATCTTCACGCCGACCGAGGCGGCGGCGGTCTCCGTGGTCTATGCGATCCCGGTCGGGCTCTTCGTCTATCGCGACCTGAAGCCGAGGATGATCTTCAACGCGATCGTCGAGGCGGCGGCGACGACCGGCGTCATCATGATCATCCTGCTCTTCTCCTTCGTCGCGAGCCGCATCTTCACCATCGAACGCGTGCCGCAGCAGCTGACCGAATTCCTGCTCGGCAGCTTCCAGAGCCCGGTCGTCATCCTGCTCATGGTCAATGTCTTCCTGATCCTGCTCGGCATGATCATGGACGATGTCAGCGTCATCGCCATCGTCAGCCCGCTCATGGTGCCCGTCATGGCCGAGATCGGCGTCGATCCGATCCATTTCGCCGCGATCATCGGCACCAGCGTCGTGATCGGCGCGAACAGCCCGCCGATGGCGCCGATCCTCTTCATGGCCTGCCGGGTCGGCCGGGTGAAGATGCCGGAAGTGATCGGGCCCGCGTTCTACTTCATGACCTTCGGCGCGCTGCCGGTCATGCTGCTGACCACCTACTGGTCACCGCTCGCCTTGTACCTGCCGCGGCTCTTCGGTTTCATCGAATGACAGTCTCGACCGAAAACGCCGATCTCAAGACAAACGACAACAACGGGAATGCCTCATGATGCCCAGATTCAAGCTGGAAGGGATCCATACCCCCATCGTCACGCCGATGAAGCCGGACGGCGCCTTCGATCTGGACGGGCTGGCGGATGTGGTCGAGCATCTGGTCGGGAGCGGCGTGCATGGCCTGATCTCGGGCGGATCGACGGCCGAGAACTATGCCCAGACCGTCGAGGAACGCCTTGAACTCGCGCGCTTCATCAAGGAGCGCCTGAACGGCCGCCTGCCGCTCTTCGTCGGCACGGGCGCGCTCCGGACGCCGGATTCGCTGGCGCTGGCGGCGGGCGCGCGGGAGATCGGCGCCGATGGCATCCTGCTCGGGACGCCGCCCTATTCGGTGCCGACCGAGCGTGAGAACGCGCTGAACGCGCTTGCCATCGACCGTGCCGCCGACCTGCCGATCATCCTCTACAACTATCCCGGCCGCATGGGCGTCGAGATGGGGACGGAATTCCTCGACATCGTCGGCCGCTCCCGCAACGTCATCGGCATCAAGGAAAGCTCGGGCGACATCAACCGCGTCCATCTGCTGGCGCGCGACTATCCGCATATCCAGATGTCCTGCGGCATGGACGATCAGGCGCTCGAATTCTTCGCCTGGGGCGCCCAAAGCTGGATCTGTGCCGGATCGAACTTCCTGCCGGAGGAGCATGTCTTCATGTACGAGACCTGCGTCCTCAATGGCGATTTCGCCAAGGGCCGCCGGATCATGTCGGCGATGATGCCGCTGATGCGGGTGCTGGAGCAGGGGGGCAAGTTCATCCAGTGCGTCAAGCACGGCGTCGAGATGGCGGGGCTGCGCGCCGGGCCGATGCGCCCGCCGCTGCGCGGGCTCAACAAGGACGACAAGCGGGAACTAGAACAGGTCGTGCGCGCGCTGAAGCGCTCGATCGCGGATATCAAGGCGGGGAACTGAGACATGGGCGACCTTCTGACACGCGACGAATACGCCGCCATCGCGCGCGAGCTGACCCCGCCGACGAGCGCCTTCATCGACGGTGGTTTCCGGCCCGCGAAGTCGGGCAGGACCTTCGAATCCGTCAATCCGGCGACCGGCGAGAAACTGGCCGACATCGCCGCCTGCGACGCGGAGGATGTGGATTTCGCCGTTTCCAAGGCGCGCGAAGCCTTCGACGACGGGCGCTGGTCGGGACTGCGACCGGGCGAGCGCAAGGAGGCGCTGTTGCGGCTCTGCCGGCTGCTGGAGCGCGATAGCCACGAACTCGCGGTGCTGGAGAGCCTCGATTCCGGCAAGACCATCTATGATTGCGAAACCGTTGACGTGCCGGAGACAATCCACTGCCTGAGATGGCATGCCGAGCTGATCGACAAGATCTACGATCAGGTCTCGCCCGCCTCCGACGACCATATCGCCATGGTGGTGCGCGAGCCGGTCGGCGTCGTCGGCCTGGTGCTGCCCTGGAACTTCCCGCTGCTGATGCTGGCCTGGAAGATCGGCCCGGCGCTCGCCGCCGGCTGCTCGGTCGTCGTGAAGCCGGCCGAGGAAACGACGCTGACCGCGCTGCGCGTGGCGGAACTGGCCCATGAGGCCGGTCTGCCGGCGGGCGTGCTCAACGTCGTGACCGGCGGTGGCGCCGAGGTCGGCGAGCCGTTGGGAAAGCACCCGGACGTGGACATGGTCTCCTTCACCGGATCGACCGCGACCGGCCGCCGCTTCCTCCGCTATTCGGCCGACAGCAACCTGAAGGAGGTCGTGCTGGAGATGGGCGGCAAGAATCCCTGCGTCGTGATGGACGACGCCGAGGATCTCGACAGCGTCGCCCAGCATGTCGTCAACGGCGCCTTCTGGAACATGGGCGAGAACTGCTCCGCCGCCTCGCGCCTGATCGTGCACCGCGCCGTCAAGGAGACGCTGCTCGACAAGGTCCGGGCCCATGCGCGGGCCTGGAACGTCGGCGATCCGCTCGACCCTTCGGTCCGCGTCGGCGCGCTGGTCTCGAAGGCGCATTTCGACAAGGTTCGCGGCTATCTCGCCCGGGCCGAGAAGGGCCAGATCGTCATGGGCGGCGGCGACAGCGACGGCGCCTTCGTCGAGCCGACGGTCATCGACGTGGGCACCAATGACAACGTGCTGGCGCGCGAGGAGATCTTCGGCCCGGTCCTCTCCGTCATCACCGTCGGTGGCTTCGACGAGGCGATCGCGGTTGCCAATGACACCGAATACGGCCTCGCAGCCTCGATCTTCACCGCCAATGCCAAGCGGGCGATCCGGGGCGCGCGCGCGATCCGGGCGGGCACCGTCACGGTCAACAGCTTCGGCGAAGGCGACATCAGCACCCCGTTCGGCGGCTATCGGCAGTCGGGCTTCGGCGGGCGCGACAACTCGATCCACGCGCATGACCAGTATACCCAGCTGAAGACGATCTGGATCGACCTGACCGACACGATCGACGCCGGGGTGGCCTGATGGCCCGGGTCGGCTTCATCGGCGCTGGCGAGATCGCCTCGGCGATGATCGGGACCATCGCCGGGGATGGCCACGCGATCACGGTTTCCCGCCGCAACGAGGAGGTGTCCGCCCGGCTGGAGCGGGCCCATCCCGGCCTGCGCCGCGCCGACAATCAGGAGGTTTTGGACGCGAGCGATGTCGTCGTCCTGTGCCTCCTGGCCGAAACGGCGCGGCGGGAACTGCCCGGGTTGCGCTTTCGCGCGGATCAGGCGGTGATCTCGGTCATGGCGGGCATGTCGCTCGATGAATTGTCGCGGGCCTGCGCGCCCGCGACCGACATCTGTGTGGCGATCCCGCTGCCGCCGCTGCCGCTTGGCGGCACGCCGCTCGCCGCCTATCCGGCGAGCCGCGCGCTGGCCGAGCTGTTCGGGCCGCATGCGACCATCCATGCCTGTCCCTCGGAAGAGGCGCTGAACGCGCATTTCGCGGCGACCGGCCTGCTCCTGCCGCTGCTCGACCAGATCGACGTGGGCGCGACCTGGCTCGCCGAGTTCACCGGCGACCGCGCGGCGGCGGCCAGCTATCTCGCGGGGCTGCTGGGCGGCTATTGCCGGATGCTGACCGCCCCGGACGCACCCGATCTGGCGCGGATGCGCGCGGGTCTCGGAACCGAGGGGGGCCTGAACTACACGCTCAGCAAGGCGCTGGCGGACAATGGAACTCCCGCGGCGCTGAGCGATGGGCTCGACGGCCTGCGCGCCCGCCTCGGCCTTCCCGAGAAGACGCGATGACCCGCGAACCGATGCCCGCGGGCGGCTTCGTGGCGAAGCGGCTGCCGGTCCATGCCGGTGGAGCGGGCTGGAACGCGATCCTCGGCCCTTCTCCGGCGCCCCGGCCGCTCCGGGGCGACATCACGGCCGATTTCACCGTGATCGGCGCGGGCTTCGCCGGATTGTCGGCCGCGCGGCGGCTCTTCCAGCTGGACCCTTCGGCTAGGATCGTCGTCCTCGATGCCGGCCGCGTCGGCGAGGGCGCGGCGGGGCGCAATTCCGGCTTCATGATCGACCTGCCGCATGACCTTACCTCGGACGATTACGGCGGCGAAGCCGGGGCCGAAGCCGGGGGCGAAGCTGGAGGCGAAGGCGGGGACGGCGGCCTGATCAGGCTCAACCGCGCCGCCATCGAATTCGCGCGTCGGGCGGTCGAGGAGTACGGGATCGCCCCGGGCTATTTCGATCCGATCGGCAAGACCAACGGCGCGGTCACCGAGGGCGCCCATGCGCGCAACCTCTCCTACGCGGAGCATCTGCGGGGCCTCGGCGAAGCGCATGAAATGCTGGACCAGCAGGCGATGTCCGAGCTGACCGGCAGCCGGTACTACCTCTCCGGGCTGCATACGCCGGGAACGGTCCTGCTGCAGCCCGCGGGATACGTTCGCGGGCTCGCCGAGGGTCTCTCGCGGCAGGCCGCGATTAATCATGTTGCGATCCACGAGGAGAGCCCGGTCACCGGCTTCCAGCGCGAGGGCGCCGGCTGGCGGGTCCGGACGCCGGCCGGGTCGGTGTCCACCGCCCGGATCATCCTGGCGAACAATGGCCATGTCGAGAGCTTCGGCATCGCGCGTGGACGGCTCATGCATATCTTCCTCTTCGCCAGCATGACGCGCGAACTGGACGCGGACGCGGTCCGGCGGCTGGGCGGGCAGGCGCGGTGGGGCATCACGCCCTCCGATCCCATGGGAACCACCGTGCGCCGCATCGGGCCGGATCAGGGTGGCCACCGGATCGTGGTCCGGACCTGCGCCGAATTCTGTCCCGGCATGGAAAGCTCCGAGACGACGATGCGGCGCGCGACCAGGGTCATGCGCGAGAAGTTCGAGGACCGCTTCCCCGCGCTCAGTGACGTGAGGATGGAGCATAGCTGGTCGGGCCATCTCTGCCTGTCGCGCAACGGCGTCTCGGTGACCGGCGAAATCGAGGACGGCGTCTTCGCCGCCTGCTGCCAGAACGGCCTCGGCACCGCGCGTGGCACCCTGACCGGGATCGCGGCGGCCGAGACCGCCCGCGGCGAAAGCTCGGCGGTGACGCGGTTCTTCGCGGGTCAGCCCCGGCCGACCCGCCTGCCGCCCGCGCCGCTCGCGAAGCTGGGCGCGACCGCCTATCTGCGCTGGAAGGAATGGCGGGCGCGAAAGGAATAGACCAGGGCCGGGAGCGGCGCCGAGACGCTTGCCGGGCGCGGGCGGTGACGCCTAGACTTGGCCATGCAGATCAAGCGCCGCTACCTGCCCTCGCTCGGAACCTTCGCCACCTTCGAGGTGGCCGCGAAACATCTGAGCTTCACGCTGGCCGGCGAGGAGCTGCACGTCACCCAGGCCGCGATCAGCCAGCAGATCCGCGGTCTGGAAAAGGCGCTCGACACCCGGCTCTTCCATCGAAAGCACAACAGCCTCGAACTGACGCCCGCGGGCGAGCTCCTGCTGCGATCGGTCAGCCGGGGGCTCGATCACATCTGCGACGGGGTCGATGCGATCAGGCGGCCGCTCGCGAGCGCGGTCATCACCTGCTCGGGGACGCACGCGGCCGTGACGCGCTGGCTGAAACCCTATGTGGACCGGTTCCGGGCCGGAATTCCGGAGGCGCGTTTCGTGCTGCTGGCCTCGGACGAGGATGACGCGCTGCGCAACTTCGACGATGTCGATGTTTCGGTCATCTGCGGCAACGAGCGCTGCGATGTCGGGGAGCAGCTCTACTACCTCTTCCCCGAAACCGTCGAGCCGCTGTGCAGCCCGGAATACCTGCGCGCGTTCGGCCCCTTCGATGGGCCCGGCAGCCTGGCCGGCGCCGACCTGCTCGAACTGCATCGCAAGCACTGGACCGACGGGGCGATCGGCTGGCGCCCCTTCACCTGGGAGAACTGGTTCGAGGCGAAGGGCCTCGCCATCCCCCGGGTCGCGCCCTCGCTGGTGAGCAACAGCTACGGCCCGCTCATGGACGCGGCGATGAACGGCGAGGGGCTCATTCTCGGCTGGCATCATCTTGTCAGCGGCGAGGTCGAGGCCGGACGGCTGCGCCGCCTGTTCGATGAACCACTCGCGGTCGGGCGCGACTACTATCTCAAGCTGAACACCGCCGCGCTCGACAAACCCCATGTCCGCGAGTTCGTCGATTTCATCCTCGCGGACCTGACGATTGGCGACGCGGCCGAGAGCGGCGAGCCGGACGGCGCGGACCAGCCCGTGCCCGGCGTTCCCGAGGACCGCTAGCTCAGCGGGCACCGGTCCGGCTTCGCGCTCCGGACCATGCCTCCTATGCCGAGGCCCGCATCATCAGCCGGGCTTCGAGCAGCCCGTGTTCCGGCTCGGCCCCGTCGCTCCCGCGCCGCCCTTCCATGCGGTCGAACAGCATCGCAAGGCTGCGCGCCGCGAGGCCCTGATAATCCTGCGCCACCGTGGTGAGGGCGGGGCAGGTGAAGCGGGAGAGCGGGTGGTCGTCGTGGCCTGCCACGCGCAGCTCCGAGCCGGGCCCGATGCCGACCCGCGTGCCGAGCGCATAGGCGGCCGCCAGCATCCCGATCGCCATGCGATCGTTCGCGCAGAGCACCGTCCGGGTCGGAAAGCCGCCGCCGCGCAGCATCCGCGTGGCGACATCATGGCCGATCTCCTCGAAACCCCAGGCGTCCGGATCGCCAGGCGCGATCACATGCGGCTCGGCCCCGAGCCGCGCCATCGTTTCGAGATAGGCCTCCGTCCGCTCGCCCGCGTTCTGATTGACGCGCGGCATCTCGAGGAAACAGGGCGGCTCGCCGGAGCGGCAGAGGTAGTCGACGATGAGCGAGATGCTCCGCCGGTTGTCGTTTCCGACGAAGGGAATCCGGTCGCTCACCCGGCTGTCGAGGAAGACGACCGGCACTTCGTCGTTCAGCTGCTCGATGCGCGCGACATTGGCGCCCGTTCCGAGCGGCGCCACGATGGCACCCGAGATGCGGAGCGAGCGCAGCGTATCGAGCGCGTTCGCCTCCAGATCGCTCTCACCGTGCGAACTGAGCACGATCGCCCAGTAGCCGGCCTCCGCGCAGCCGAGTTCGATCCGGCGCACGACCTCGGCGTAGAAGGGATCGACCAGCCGCGGAACGATGACGCCGATGTTTCGCGGATTTCTCCGGTTCAGGTTCATCGCGAACATGTTCGGGTGATAGTCGAATTTCTTCAGCGCGGCTTCGATCTTCTCCCGCGTCGATTTCCGGACGCTGTCCGGGTCGTTGAAATACCGCGAGACCGTCGGCCGCGAGATGCCGCTCGCAGCGGAGAATTCTTCCATGTTCCTGATCTTCGCCGCCACGACACCCCTCCCTCGTCGCTCCACTCCGCTCCGCTTTGGCGCGCGGCGCGAGCGAAGGATACCGCATACGGGCGCTGTGATGAAAGTTCACGGGCACCGCCTTCGTATCAACCGGGTATGTGTCGTCAATGTATCGCGTGCAAAACTTGGAACTGATATATGTACCAGTTCTAGACTCAGGACTCATAACCAGAAGATGACGGTCGCTGCGATGCGGATGGCACTCATGAATGTGTGGGCGCATCGGTTGTATCGAGTGGCGACGCGGCGCCGGTCCTTGAGCCTGCCGAACTTGCGCT
>NZ_JBKQWU010000057.1:0-20068 GCF_047275745.1 Amaricoccus sp. W119
ATCATCGAAATGATCTGCGTCTCGGAAAATCGGCTCTTTCTCATTCGTCTGCTCCTTCGAGGTCGAGCAGACCCTACATCAGAGCGAGGGAGTTTCCGGGGGGCAGGTCACCAGCATCCTCGCAGACATCAGGACACGCCGGTTCGCTTCGAAGACCTTCGCCCAGACCACGAGGTTGGCGACGCCGGTCTCGTCCTCGAGCGTGACGAACAGGACGCCCTTGGCCGAGCCGGGGCGCTGGCGGACGAGGACGATGCCGGCGGCCTCGAGCCGGCTGCCGTCGCCGGCGCTCATGGCCTCGCTGCAGGAAACGATCCGGCGCGCGCGCAGCGCGTCGCGCAGGAAGGCGACCGGATGCCGCCGGAGCGAAAGGCCGGTGTGGCGATAGTCTGCGACCACCTCGCCGCCGGCGGGCATCGGACGGAGCGGCACGCGGGGCTCCTCCACCTCGGGCACGAGCCGCGCCTCGCGCTCCGCGGCGGCCGCGAAGAGCGGCAGGGCCGTGTCGTCCAGCCCCCGGATCGCCCAGAGCGCCGCGCGTCGCGCGAGGCCGAAGGCGGAACGAAAGGCGTCGGCTTGGGCGAGCCGGACCAGCGCCGCCTGCGGCACGGCCGCGCGACGCCAAAGATCGTCGACCGAGGCGAAAGGGCGATCGGCGCGCGCCGCGACGATCGCCGCGGTATGGGCATTGGCGAGACCCTTGACCATGCGCAGGCCGAGCCGGACCGCAAAGCGGCCGTCATCGTCGGTCGGTTCGAGCGTGCAGTCCCAGCGCGAGGCGTTGGCGCAGACGGGCCGGATCTCGACGCCATGGGCGTCGGCATCGCGGACGATCTGCGCCGGCGCGTAGAAGCCCATCGGCTGGGAGTTCAGCAGCGCCGCGCAGAACACGTCCGGATGCCAGCACTTCAGCCAGGCCGAAGCGTAGGCGATCAGCGCGAAGGACGCGGCATGGCTCTCGGGAAAGCCATAGCTGCCGAAGCCTTCGAGCTGTCGGAAGGTCTTCTCGGCGAACGCCTGCTCGTAGCCGTTCGCCACCATCCCGGCGACGAGCTTCTGCTCGAAGGCGGAGACGCCGCCGGTGAACTTGAAGGTCGCCATCGACTTTCGGAGCAGATCGGCTTCGCCGGGCGTGAAGCCGGCGCACTCGATGGCGACGCGCATCGCCTGCTCCTGGAAGAGCGGCACGCCGAGCGTCTTGCCGAGGACTTTCTCCAGCTCGGGCTTCGGATAGTGCACCGGCTCCTTGCCCTCCCGGCGGCGAAGATAGGGGTGGACCATGTCGCCCTGGATCGGGCCGGGCCGGACGATCGCGACCTGAACGACGAGGTCGTAGTAGGTCCTCGGCTTCAGCCGCGGCAGCATCGACATCTGCGCCCGGCTCTCGATCTGGAAGACGCCGAGCGTGTCCGCCTTGCGGATCATCGCATAGGTGCGCGGGTCCTCGGCCGGGATCGTCGCGAGGTCGAGCGCGACGCCCTTGTGCGCGGCGAGGAGGTCGAGGCCGCGCTTCATGCAGGTGAGCATGCCGAGCGCCAGCACATCGACCTTCATGAAGCGCAGCGCGTCGATGTCGTCCTTGTCCCACTCGATGACCTGTCTGTCCTTCATCGCCGCGGGCTCGATCGGCACGAGGTCGTCGAGCCGGTCGCGGGTGAGGACGAAGCCGCCCGGGTGCTGGCTGAGGTGGCGCGGGGCGCCGATCAGCTGGCGGGCGAGATCGAGCGCGAGCCGCAGGCGCCGATCCGAGAGATCGAGGTTCAGCCCCTTCAGATGCTCCTCCGGGATGCCGTCCTCCGACCAGCCCCAGACCTGGCCGGAGAGGGTGCGGATCAGGTCCTCCGGCAGGCCGAGGGCCTTGCCGACGTCGCGCAGCGCCCCCTTGGTGCGGTAGCGAATGACGGTGGCGCAGAGCGCGGCGCGATCCCGGCCGTAGGTGTCGAACACCCACTGCACGACGATCTCGCGGCGCTCGTGCTCGAAATCGACGTCGATGTCCGGCGGCTCGCGACGCTCCTCGGAGACGAAGCGCTCGAAGAGCAGGTCGTTGCGGGCAGGATTGATCGAGGTGATGCCGAGCACGAAGCAGACCGCCGAGTTGGCGGCCGAGCCGCGTCCCTGGCAGAGGATGCCCTGCGAGCGGGCGAAGCGGACGATGGAATTGACCGTCAGGAAATAGGGCGCGTAGGCGAGCTTGCCGATCAGCCTCAGCTCGTGGTCGAGCGTGGCGCGCACCTCCTCCGGCAGGCTCTCGGGGAACCGTTCCGCCGCGCCGGCCCAGGTCAGCTGCTCCAGCGTCTCCTGCGGGGTGAGGGAGGGATCGTCGCCCTCTTCGGGATACTGGTAGGCGAGTTCGTCGAGCGAGAAGCGGCAGCGCTCGACGAGCTCCAGCGTCCGGGCCAGGGCATCAGGGTAGCGAGCGAACAGACGGCGCATCTCCGCCGGCGACTTGAGATAGCGGTCGGCATGACGCTCGCGCCGGTCTCCGAGCGCGTCGATGGTGACGTTGTGCCGGATGCAGGTGACGACGTCCTGCAGGATGCGCCGGCCGGGCTCGTGGAACAGCACGTCGTTGGTGACCACCGTGGGCGCCTGCATGCGGGCGGCGAGGGCCGCGAGCTCGTGGAGGCGGAGCTGGTCGTTCGGGCGACGGCGCAGCGTCAGCGCCAGATAGGCCCGGTCGCCGAAGCTCTCGCGCAGGCGGCGCAGCCGCCGGCCGCAGTCTGCGTCGGGGAGGTCCGGCACGAGGACGGCGATCAGGCCCTCGCCGTAGGCCACGAGGTCCTCCCAGTCGAGGTGGCAGGCACCCTTGCCGGCGCGCTTCTTGCCGAGCGACAGCAGCCGGCAGAGTGTGGAATAGGCCGGTCGGTCGGTCGGATAGACGAGGATCGCGGCGCCGTCCGCGAGGTCGAGCCGGCATCCGACGACCAGGCGGACACCGGTGGTCCTGGCGGCTTCGTGAGCGCGCACGATGCCCGCCAGCGAGTTGCGGTCGACGACGGAAAGCGCCTCGATGCCGAGCATTGCGGCCTGCGCGAAGAGCTCCTCCGCCGAAGAGGCTCCGCGCAGGAAGCTGAAGTGCGAGGTCACCTGCAGCTCGGCGTAGCGGGCGCTCATCCGAACACCCCGTGCAGGAACCAGCGGTGCGAGCCGGTCTCTGCGTCCTCGCCGTCGCCGGCGCGGTAGATCCAGTAGCGCTCGCCTGCCTCGTCCTCGACCCGGAAATAGTCCCGGACCGCCACGCGCTCGGCATCGCGCGCCCACCACTCGCCGAAGACCCGCTCCGGCCCGTCGGCGCGGCGCACCCGTCGCCGGACGCCGCGCCAGGTGAAGGAGGCCGGCGGATGGTCAGGCAGCAGCGCCACAGCCTCGATCGGCTCCGGCCGCCACAGTAGGCGCGCCGGCCGCGGCCAGTGGCCCGGCCAGATGGCGCTCGTCCCCGTCTCCAGGGCGGGGATGCGCTCCACCGATCGCTCCGGCACATCGCTCGCGCGCGGCGCCGCCCGGTAGACCGCCTGCGCGCCGAGACGGTTGGCGAGGAGGTCGACAAGATCGGAGACGTCCGGCACGGTCTCCTCGACCAGGGAACTGACCGACTGCCGGCAAACCATCGGCTCAACGACGGTCGCAGCCAGCCGCATCACCTCGATGCCGAGGCCCGGGGCGATGATCTCGATCCGATCGCGGAGCAGCCGGGTCAGCCGCCTTGCATCGCAGACCGGCCGCGCAGTGCCGACCCGGATCACCTGCATGCGATTGTCGACGCGCTGACAGAAGAGGTCCAGGCGCCGGGCCCCGAGCCCTCTCGTCTCGAGCGCGGCGCCGAGCTCGGCCGCCAGCCTGCCGATGTGCCGTGCGACGGTCTCGGGCGCAGCGATCGGCTCAGCGAAGGCGCGGCGCGCCTCGACGAGGTCGGGTGGACGCACCGGCTCGATCGGCTCGGCGACATCGCCGAGGGCCTGATCGATGCGTCGGACGAGTTCCGGGCCGAAGCGGCGCGTGAGCGGCGCGCGCGGCTGCGCCAGCAGATCGCCGATCCGTTCGAAGCCGAGGACGCGCAGATCCGAGGCCATCCCGTCCGGCAGCCGGAGCGCCTCGAGCGGCAGGGAGGCGAGCACCGAGGCGCCATGCCCAGGCGGCGCGACGAAGGTTGGCCGGGCGGTGTGGCGGGCGAGCGCGTGGGCGGCGCCCCGTGTGTCCGCGGCCGCTGCGCGGGCGGCCACGCTGGACAGGGCCAGCCGCTTCACCAGGCTATCGAGCATCGCCGCCTCGCCGCCGTGGAGGTGGTCGGCTCCCGTCGAGTCGATCAGGATGCCCTCCGGCGGGTCAGGCGCCACGATCGGCGCTACGTGCTGCAGCAGCCAAAGAGCCAGCCGCTCGAGCGCCTCGGCGTCGGCCTTCGGTTCGGCGTCCCGCAGGACAAGTCCCGGCGCCCGCACCTGCGCCGCGGCGATCGGCATGCCGACGCGGAGGCCCGCGGCCCAGGCGGCGGCGTCGGCGGCCAGCACGATCCGCCGGCTGCCTGAGCGGCCGACCAGGACGAGCGGCGCCTCAACCGGCGGCGCTATGTTGCCGGCCTTCCGCCGCCAGCGATCGGTCGGCCAGGTCGGCAGGAACAGCGAGACGACCCGTGTCATCGCACGCCTCCAGCTCGAAATCCGCGCTCTCGCCGGCGCGCGCCCGGATCAGCTCGACCAGCCACCGATGCCGTCCGACGCCGGGAACCGGCAGCGGGCTCGACGGCAGCACCGACACCCGCCAGCGCGTGGTTGCAGCCGTTGGCTGCCCGAAGTCGACCGTCTCCGTCTGCCGTCGCCATCGGCGCAGCGCGATGCCGATCGAACTGGTTTCCTCGGCCGAGAGCTGCAGCCGTCGCGAGGCGGTCATCGACAGGCGCGCGACCTCTCCGACCACCGCCCCGAGCCCACCGTGCCGCAGGCCTTCTTCCATGCAGGTCAGCACGGTCCGGTCATCGCCGGCCTCGACGTAGATCACCCGATCCGGCGTTAGTCCTGCCTGGGCGAGCCCGGGCGCGAAGAGGTCGGCCCGGGTGATGCACCAGAGGACCTGACCCTTGGTGCGTGCGGCGATGCCGGCGGCGAAGAGCGCTGACGCAGCGCCGTCGATGGCCCCGTTGCCGCCACCGGCAACCTCGTGCAGGGCGCCGAGAGAAAGTCCGCCGCCCGGGAGCCGCGCATCGACCGCGGTGATCTCGAAGGGAAGGACCGCCGTCGAGCGCCGGCTCCGACCCTCGATCTGGCCGATCTGCGCACGTAGGGATTCGATGGCGGACCGGGATCGCAAGCTCCTTCATGGCCTCCCAGGGAATGGTCTAGATCAGATGTTCACTATACGTTCTCATTCTCCGCGAGAGTCAAGAGGAGCCGCCACGTGCGGCGGGGGAGGGAGTTCTCCGAGGCTGGGATCGCGTCCCTTGGAAAGCGCCTTGTCCGCGCGCAAAATGCCGACTTCCTCGTCGAAACCGGCCCAAAGCGGACGGTCGCGGCGATATGTCGATGGACAGTCGTAATGGAACTTTGGCGGATTCAAATCCGCCGGTGAGCCTGTCGCATCGCTTCCATGCCGGCCTTCATTTGCCGCGTGACAGGCCCAGCACGCGGAGCACTTCGCGCGGGGCTGGTTGCCGCCAGATTGTCTGGAAACTTTCGACCACATTGTCCCGTGTAACGCCAATGCCGGGCAGGGCGATCCAGGCGGGAATGGGGCGACCGAGAAGGCACAGGATCACGGTCTGCGCGGCTGCGATCCCTTGCAGGAAAGGTTGTTGGGCGGCGATGCAGCAGTAAGAGTCGCCTTGTGCGAGGGCGATGGCTGCGGCCTCTCCTAGATCTACGGTTGCCATGGGCATCGTTGCGCCGCGTTCTGCAAGACGGGTGGCTGCGGCAAGGGCTGGCGTGTCCCAGACAACGAACAGCGCGGCCAGATCGGGGTTTGCCGACAGAAGATCATCCGCGGCTACGGCGGCGTCCTCGATCTGCGCGAAGCGGTGGATGCGCTGTAGGATGTCGGGGCGGTTCACCTGGAGCCATTTGGTAAAGGCTATCTCGCGCTCGTTCGTGGCGAAGAAGTCGGCGGCGAAGCCGAGGACGCCGACTTTCGCACCGTTGGGGATATGGGGAGAAAGTCCGGCGGCTGCGATCTTGCCCAGACCGAAATTGTCCGACGACACCAGCGCCGTGTAGTCCTTGCCAGGCAACAGGCCGGTGGGCGCGTTGTCCATCAGGACCAGCTTGATGCCCGCCTCGGACACCCGGCGGTGCGCGGCCGCGACCTGTTCATTCGCCACGGGAAGGGAGATGATCGCATCGGGGCGTTGCGAGATCAGCCGGTCGAGTTCGGCCACCTGCATGTCAGGGGAAAAGGCGCAGTCCACGAGTTCGACGACTGCCGCGCCGCAATCGCCGAAAATGCCCATCATGCCGGCCAGTTGCTGCTTGGCCCAGTCGCTTTCCAAGGTGTGCAGGACCACGGCGACGCGCCATCCGGCGGCCTTAGCGGCGGTGCGGTCGTCGGGTAGCAGGATGACCCGTTCGGGCGGGGCGGCGCGTTCACCATGCGGGCCGAGGCCGGAAATCGTCATCTCGGAAGCTCCTGTCCGTTCCGCGCCCTTGGCGGCGGAGGGGGCGATGCGGTTTGCGAAAGCCGATCCTGCAGGGCGGTGAAGGCAGGATAGGAAAGGGGGCTGCCCTGCATCACCCATTCCTTCAGGAAGGCGGGCGCGAAGAGCTGTTCCGATGCCACGCGGGCCGCGCCGACCAAGCCAGCGGAACTTCCCATCTGCGACCGGATGATCCGCAGGTCGCGGGTGACGAATGGATGCGATGCGCCATAGACCGCCTCGCGCAGCGCGGCGAGGAGGATGTCGTTCGTCTGCACGATGGACCCCGACAGCACGATCAGTTCCGGGTTCAGCGCATTGGCCAGCGTCGCCACGACCTGCCCGATCAGGTGGCCCGACTCCGTCAGGATCGCGACCGAGGCGGGATCGCCGGTCTGTGCGGCTTGTGAGACTTCGATTGCCGTGATCTCGCCCCCGCGGCGCTGGATGTCGGCCAGCATGGGGCTGCGCCCGTCTTGTGCGGCGGCCAGACCTTCGCTCTGGATCATGTCCAATCCTGCGAGGGCATCGAGTGGGCCGCTCCGCCCGCCTGAGGTGACCGGAAGCGATCCGATCAGACCCGCTGCACCATGCGCACCACGGTAAAGCTGGCCGTCGCAGACGATGCCCGCCCCGATGCGGCGGCCGACCTTCAGGAAAAGCATACTGCGCGTGCCGATCCCCGCGCCTGCGTGCAGCTCGCCCATCGTCATCGTCTCGACGCTGGACCGCATCCAGACCGGCACGCCGAAATCGCGGGTCAGCGTCTCGACCAGCGGGAAGCCTTCCCAGGCGGGAAGGACAGGCGGCGTGGCGGTCAGGAAGTCACCCTCCGTTGCGCCCTGAACGGCACCGGGGACGGAGAGGGAGATACCCCATATGCTGCCCTGCGGTGCATGACGCTCCATCGACCAGCGGAAGAGTGCTGTCAGACGCTCGGCCAGTTCTGCGGGCGGGGCGGTCAGGTCGGCGGCTTCGTGATGTTCGGTCAGAAGCTTGCCCGACAGGTCGGCCACACCCACCCCGATCGCGGTCTGGTCGAGCGTGGCAAGAAGGATCGCGGCGCGGCGCGCGGCAAAGCGCACCAGACGCGGGGCGCGGCCCCCCGTGGCGGTGCCGAGTTCGCTTTCGTCCACCAGCCCCAGATCGCCCAGCATCGTCAGGCGGTCCGCAACCACGGCGCGGCCGAATTCGCTTTGGCGTTCAAGTTCCTGCCGCGTGTTGGCGGCACCCGTGCGGACGAGGTTCAGGAGTTCGACCAGCGATGGCGCAGCGATTTCCACCGTGCGCGGCCGTCCCTTGCCGCGGGGGCGGGACGATTCGGAAAGGTCGGGTCCGGTCAGGGGCAAGGCTGCGTCCTTATGGGTTTCGCAAGGGATACGGGCGCGACTTCTGCCGTTCAAGAAAAAACTTTTGCTTTAAAAATGCAGAAGTTAACATACATACGCAGGAATAATGTTGACTGATGGCGAATCCGCGCTTAACGATGCTGTCACGGTCAGAGGAGGCCGGCAGAAATCGGAAGGGCTGGGGCAGCCCCACAGCCGTTCCGCGGGAGGAGGGACACCGATGACAGCGTGGAAGCTGGCTTATCACGCCAATTGCTGGGGCGGCCTTGGCGGGGATGCCGTGGGCGTCACGTCCGTGACGCAACTGGCCTATCGCACCTTCGGGGACATGGGCCGCGCCTGCGCCGACATCGCGGCTGCCGGATATGCGGGTGTGGAGCTGTTCGACGGCAACCTTCTGGACCGCAGCGCCGCCGAGATGCGCCGGATGCTGGCCGATAACGGGCTGGAACTGGTCGCCACCTATGCGGGCGGGAACTTCATCTTCGACGACATTCTGCCCGAGGAACTGGCCCGCGTGACCCGCGCCGCCGACCGTGCCGCCGAACTGGGCGCTCCGCATCTGGTGGTGGGCGGCGGGGCCAAGCGTTTCGACGGTACGCGCGAGCCGGACTATCACAAGCTGGGCGCAGCGCTCGACCGAGTGAAGGCGCTGGCCGAGGCGCGGGGACTGCGGGCGCATTACCACCCGCATCTTTCCACCATCGTCGAAGGCCCTGCCGAAGTGGCCAAGATCTTCGACCTGACCGCCATCGATTTCTGCCCCGACACGGCGCATCTGGCCGCAGCCGGTGGTGATCCGGCGCAACTGATCCGCGACCACGCGAAGCGGATTTCCTACATCCACCTCAAGGGGTTCCAGCGCGACCCCTTCGCCTTCACCCCGATCGACCGGGGAGATGTGCCGACGGGGCCGATCCTGCAAGCGATGCGGGATGTGGGCTTTGCGGGCTGGGTCTGCACCGAACTCGACTCCTGGCCTGACCCCGCCGAAGGAGCGCGGCTGAGCATGGACTACCTGAACCGGGCAATCGCGGGCTGATCCGCCTGTCCACCAAACGGGGGAAAACCCCGACACTTCTCTGGGAGGAAGAAGCTATGTTGACCAGACGCAGCCTCATGGGCTCGGCGACCGCGCTTGCGCTTTTCATGGGGATCGCCGCCCCGGCCTTCGCCGATCCGGACGCGGCGCTTGCCAAGTTGCAGGAAACCGTCCTGTCCAAGGGGCCGAGCGGTGAAGAGCCCTCGCCCGCCTCAGATGTCGTGCTCAGCGATGAAGAGCTGGCCAAGATCAAGGAGATGGGCGCCACCGCTGCCATCGTGATGCATTACGCCGGCAACGACTGGAGCCAGGCGCAGATCAACGGCCTGCAGACCCAGTTCGCCGCGATGGGGATCAAAGTGATCTCCGTGACCGATGCGGGCTTCAAGCCCGAAAAGCAGGTCAGCGACCTTGAAACCATCATGGCGCAGTCGCCCGACATCATCGTGTCGATCCCGACCGACCCGACCGCGACCGCCGCCGCCTATCGTGCAGCGGCAGAGGCGGGGGCGAAGCTTGTGTTCATGGACAACGTTCCGACGGGCTTCGTTCCGGGGACCGACTATGTCTCGATCGTGTCGGCGGACAACTATGGCAACGGCGTCGCGGCGGCCCATCTGATGGCAAAGGCTCTTGGTCCGGATGGCGGGGATATCGGCCTCGTTTTCCACGCGGCTGATTTCTTCGTGACGAAGCAGCGCTATGACGGGTTCAAGGCGACGATTGCCAGCGATTACCCGAACATCAAGATCGTGGATGAACAGGGGATCGGCGGGCCGGATTTCTCGGGCGATGCCGAAAAGGCCGCCGGTGCGATGCTGACATCCAACCCGAACATCAAGGGCATCTGGGCTGTCTGGGACGTTCCGGCCGAAGGCGTCATGGCCGCGGCGCGGGCCAATGGCCGCGATGACCTGATCATCACGACCGTGGACCTTGGCGAGAATGTCGCCATCAGCATGGCACAGGGCGGGTTCATCAAGGGCCTTGGCGCACAGCGTCCCTATGACGCCGGTGTGGTCGAGGCGAAGCTGGCCGGTTACGCCCTTCTGGGCAAGGACGCGCCGGACTTTGTGGCGCTGCCTGCTCTGCCGGTCAGCCAAGAGAACCTGCTCGACGCGTGGAAGCAGGTGTATTCGACCGAAGCGACCGAAAACGTGAAAGCATCGATGCAGTAAGCGATGCCGCGCGGGGTGTCCCTATCACCCCGCGCGCCTGCCGGGCCTTTGCCGGGGAATTGCTCCCTGCCAGTGAAGGTCCGGCCCTTCCTCAACAACCCGTCCCGCACAGCACCGGAGACTGACGATGACCAAAGTGATGAACGTTGCCATGATCGGCGGCGGGTTCATGGGCAAGGCGCACGCCATGGCCTATGCCTCGATGCCCATGTTCTTCTGGCCCGCGCCTGCCATCCCGCACCGCAAGGTCGTCGTCGATGTCACCGACGGGGCCGCCGAGGAAGCCCGCCGCCGTTTCGGGTTCGACGAGGCGTCGAGCGACTGGCGCAGCGTGGTGGCGCGGCCCGATATCGATGTGATCGATATCTGCACGCCGAACAATGTCCATGCCGAGATCGCCATTGCGGCGGCGAAGGCGGGCAAGCACATCATCTGCGAAAAGCCCTTGGCGCGGACGGTCGAAGAGGCCCGCGCGATGACCGAGGCGGCGAAGGCCGCGGGCATCATCCACATGGTGGCCTTCAACTACCGCCGCACGCCCGCCGTGGCGCTGGCCAAGAAATATATCGAGGAAGGCCGCATCGGGCGCATCCTGAACTTCCGTGGCACCTACCTTCAGGACTGGTCGGCGGATGAGAACGGGCCGCTGTCCTGGCGCTTTCAGAAGAAGATCGCGGGGTCGGGCACGGTGGGGGATATCGGGACCCATGTGGTGGACCTTGCGCATTACCTCGTCGGTCCCATTGCCGAGGTGATCGCCATGACCAAGACCTATGTCACGACGCGCCCCATCCAGCAGGGCGGGGTGGACAAACTGGGTGCGTCGGAGAAGTCCGCCGGTGCCGAACGTGCTCCGGTGGATGTGGATGACGAGGTGGTGTCGATGCTGCGATTCGGCAACGGGGCCATCGGCAGCCTGGAGGCCACGCGCAACGCCTGGGGTCGGAACAACTTCATCACGCTGGAAATCCACGGGACGAAGGGGTCTATCCACTTCAACTACGAACGCCGCGACGAATTGCAGGTGATGTTTGCCGACGATCCCGCCGACGCGCGTGGTTTCCGCACGGTCTATACCGGCCCCGCGCATCCCTATGGCGGCGGTCTGTGGCCGATCCCCGGTCTGGGCATCGGCTATTCGGAAACGAAGATCGTCGAATGCTTCGACCTGTTCAGCGCGATTGCCAGTGGCAAGCAGCCCAGCCCGAATTTCGAGGATGGTCTGCTGACGGAACTGGTGGCCGATGCCCTGCTTCGGTCAGGTGAAACCGGCAAGTGGGAGCGGGTGGAATGACCGGCCCCGCCCCGATTGCCGTGCGGATGACGGGGATTTCCAAATCCTTCGGCGGCATCCGCGCGCTGGACGGTGTGGATTTCGAGGTCTTTGCCGGTGAAGTCCACGCCCTGCTTGGCGGTAACGGGGCGGGGAAGTCCACCGTCCTGAAGGTCCTGAACGGCGTTCACGTGCCGGAGGAAGGCGAGATCGAAGTTGGTGGCCAGAAACTGGCCGCCCACTCGCCCGAAGCGGCGCGGGCGGCGGGCATCGCCATGAACTTTCAGGAAATGTCGCTGATCCCCACCCTGACCGTCGCACAGAACATCTTCCTGACGCGCGAGGCGCGGGACGCACGCGGGATGATTGATGATGCGGACTCTGTCCGCCGGGCGCAGGCGATTTTCGACATGTTGCAGGTCGAGGTCGATCCCGCTGCGCTGGTGGGCGATCTGGGGGCGGGTCAAAAGCAGCTGACCGAGATTGCGAAGGCGATCAGTCAGAATGCCCGCGTCCTGATCCTCGACGAACCCTCAACCGCACTTTCGGTGTCGGATGTTGAACGACTCTTCGTCTTCCTGCGGCAACTCAAGGCCAAGGGCGTGGCGATCATCTATGTCAGCCACCGCATGGACGAAATCGCCCGCATCGCGGACCGCGCCACGATCCTGCGGGACGGCAAACACGTCATCACCGCGCCGCTGGCCGATCTGCCGATCGACGTGATGATCGAACATATCGTCGGCAAGAAATCCAAAGGGCTGGCCGATGTTGCCCGGGGTGACGTGTCGCGAGGCGAGGTTCTGCTGGAACTTTCGAACGTGACCGGACCGCACAAACCCGAAAACGTCAGCTTCGCGCTGCATCGGGGCGAGGTGCTGGGACTTGCGGGCTTGCTCGGCTCCGGTCGGTCCGCCTTGGCCCGCGTCATTGCAGGTATCGAACCCGCCGTTTCGGGCGAAATCCGCATCAAGGGCGCGAAGGTGGCGATCCGCCGCCCCGCCGACGCCGTGGAGCACGGCATCGCCCTGGTGCCGGAGGCGCGGGCGACCCAGGGCATCATCCCGGCCCATAGCGTTGCCGACAACATGGTGATGTCGGTGATCGGGCGCATCGCGCCGAAGGGGTTCGTGGACCGTGCCCGCGTGCGCGACATCGCCGAGGACATGATCGCCCGCCTGTCGATCAAGACGGCAAGCCGCGACCATGCGGTATCCACGCTGTCGGGCGGCAACCAGCAGAAGGTGGTGATCGGCAAGTGGCTTGCGACCGAACCAGAAATCCTGATCCTCGACGAACCGACGGCAGGGATCGATATCGGGTCCAAGTCCGAGATCATCCGTCTGGTCCGGGAACTGGCCCAGTCTGGCAAGGGGGTGATCGTCATCTCCTCGGAACTGTCGGAATTGCTTACAGCCTGCGACCGCATCCTCGTTATGGCGGATGGCCGGGCGCATCAGATGCTGGATCGTGCCGGTCTGGACGATCCCTCTGAGACGAACCCCGAACATGCCCTGCAAGCGGCCGAACGCCGCCTTCAGGTGGAAATTCAAAAAGCCCTGACCATCAAGGAGGCCAGCCATGGCTAAGGCAGCAACCGCCCCCGCCGGGGCATTCTTCGCCAATTGGCGGCAGAACATCATCTATATCGGCTTCGTGGTCATCTTCGTCGTCTTCGCGTTGACGCTGAACGACAAGGGATTCCTGAATCCGAACAACCTGCTGAACATCGTGCGGCAGACCGCGATGATCGCGGTGATGGCAGTGGCCATGACCTTCGTGCTGTCGGCGGGCGAGATCGACCTGTCTGTGGGCGCGGTGGCGGGACTGACCACGGTGACGGTCGCAATGGCGATCGCCATCGCCGGGCCCGTTGGCGGCGTCCTTGCCGGGTTGGCGACGGGGCTGGCCGTCGGGATGTTCAACGGCTGGCTTACGACGCGGATCGGTATTCCGTCCTTTCTGACGACACTTGCCATGATGGGCATCGCCAAGGGCGTGGCAATGTGGATTTCCGACACGGCGGCCGTGCCGATCCTGTCCCCCGGCTATTCGTGGATCTTCGGGGGCGGCTCGGTCGGCCCGATCCCCGTCCTGATGTTCTGGATGGCGGTGATCGCGGGCGTCGGTCATGTCGCGCTGCGCCGGTCCGGCTTTGGTCGCAAGGTTCTGGCGACCGGCGGGGGCGAAATGGCCGCACGCTATTCCGGCATCGACACGCGCAGCATCAAGTTCAAGGTGCTGGTCCTGTCCTCTTGCGCTGCCGCACTGGCCGGGATGCTTTACGCTGGCCGTCTGCAATCGGGCCGCTTCCAGCTTGGCGAAGGGGATGAGTTGTCGGTCATCGCCGCGGCCGTCCTGGGCGGGACGAGCCTGTTCGGCGGCAAGGGGACGGTCATCGGCACCATCGTCGGCGCGTTGATGATCGGGATGATCAACAACGGGCTGATCCTGATGGGGCTGGAGTTCAGCCAGCAGCTGATCGCCAAGGGCGCGATCATCATCCTTGCCGTTGCCTTGAGCCAGAAGCGGGGCTGACCATGTATACGATCATCGGAACCCTCACCGCCCGCCCGGAAACGCGCGAGGAACTGGCATCGCTGCTGATGGCGCTAGTGGCGCCGACGCGGGCCGAGGCGGGTTGCATCAACTACGACTTCCATGTCGATGCTGCCGATCCTTGCGTCTTTGTCTTCTACGAGAACTGGACCGACCGCGCGGCGCTGGACGCGCATCTGGCGATGCCGCATCTGCAACCGCTGGTTTCGCAGCTTGACCGTCTGCTGGCCTGTCCGGTGGAGATCCGGCCCCTGACCATGCTGTCGGAGAGGGCGGCATGACGGGCAGTGCGATCAAGGGTCCGGGCATCTTTCTGGCGCAATTCGCGGGGAATGATGCACCCTTCGACAGCCTGCCCGCGATCACGGCCTGGGCGGCAGGGCTGGGCTACAAAGGCGTGCAGATCCCGTCCTGGGATCGGCGGTTGTTCGATCTGAACCTCTGCGCCGAAAGTCAGACCTATGCTGACGAGGTGGTGGGCATTTGCGCCGAAGCGGGCATCGCCATCACGGAACTGTCCACGCACTTGCAAGGACAGTTAGTCGCGGTGAATCCCGCCTATGACGCGGCCTTCGATGCCTTCGCGCCGGAAACGGTGCGGGGCAATCCCGGCGCACGGCAGGCATGGGCGGTCGATCAGGTGACCAAGGCCGCAACGGCGGCGCGGCGTCTGGGGCTTTCGGGAACGGTCAGCTTCACCGGATCGCTGGCCTTCCCCTATCTCTATCCTTGGCCGCAGCGCCCCGCCGGACTGGTCGAGACGGCATTCGCCGAACTTGCCCGCCGCTGGACCCCCATCCTTGATGCCTATGACGATGCGGGTGTCGATATTGGCTTCGAACTGCACCCCGGAGAGGATGTGTTCGACGGCGCAAGCTGGGAGAGGTTCCTCTCTGCCGTGGCCGAACACCCCCGCGCGAGGATCAACTACGACCCGTCGCACTTCCTGTTACAGGCGATGGATTATCTGGCCTTCATCGACATCTATCACGACCGTATCTCGGCGTTCCACGTCAAGGACGCCGAGTTCCGCCCCGATGGTCGGCAGGGCGTCTATTCCGGCTATTCGCCCTGGGTGGAACGGGCGGGGCGTTTCCGCAGCCTTGGCGACGGGCAGGTGGATTTTCCGGCCGTCTTCACGCGGCTGACCCAGCACGGCTATCGCGGCTGGGCGGTGATGGAATGGGAGTGCTTCCTGAAATCCCCGGCGCAGGGTGCCGCCGAGGGTGCGCCCTTTATCGCCCGTCATCTGATCGAGGTGACGGGGCAGGCCTTCGACGATTTCGCAGGCGGGAGGGCCGATCAGGCGGTGCTGGACGCAATGCTGGGGATCCGGTCATGACACTGAAACTGGGCATGGTCGGCGGAGGACAAGGGGCCTTCATCGGCGGGGTCCACCGCATGGCCGCAAGGCTGGATGGGCGGTGGGAGTTGGTTGCGGGGGCGCTGTCCTCCGACCCGGCACGGGCCGCGGCTTCGGCGGCGGATCTCGGCATTGCGCCCGACCGCAGCTATTCCGATTTCGCGCAGATGGCTTTGGCCGAGGCAGCCCGTCCTGACGGGATCGCTGCGGTGGCGATCGTCACGCCGAACCACCTTCATGCCAAGGTGGCGACGGCCTTCCTGCGGGCAGGCATTGCAGTGATCTGCGACAAGCCGATGACCGCGACGCTTCCCGAGGCCGAGGAACTGGCTGCGCTGGCAGCCGAAACATCCGTGCCCTTCGTGCTGACCCAGACCTATACAGGCTATCCGATGGTGCGCGAGGCGCGCCGGATGATCGCCGAAGGGGCAATCGGGGCGGTGCGTCACGTGCAGGTGGAATACTTGCAGGACTGGCTGGCCGGACCCGTGGAACAGAGCGGGCAGAAACAGGCCGTCTGGCGCACCGATCCCGGCTTGTCGGGCGAGGGCGGCTGCATCGCGGATATCGGAACGCATGCCGTAAATCTCGCCACATTTGTTTCGGGGCTTGGAGTTCAGGCCGTTCTTGCCGACCTCACCGCCTTCGAGCCGGGACGGCGGCTGGATGACAACGCGGCAGTCCTCTTGCGTTTCGACGGCGGCGCGAAGGGGATGATCTGGGCAAGCCAGATCGCCCCCGGCACCAAAAACGCGCTGCGGTTCCGCATCGCCGGCGAAAGGGGGGGCTGGCATGGGATCAGGAAGACCCTGATCTGCTCGAATTCACCCCGCTTGGCGACACGACCCGCCTGCTGCGCCGCGGTGACGGCTTGACCCAAACGCCAAGCCGCATACCGTCCGGCCATCCCGAGGGCTATCTGGAGGCGTTCGCAACTCTATACGCCGATGCGGCGGATCTGATCGAAGGTAAGGGCTTGGCGTCGACGCGAGCGCTGGCTACCGCCGAGGACGGACTTGCAGGAATGCGTTTCATCCGCGCGTGTGTCCGCTCGAATGGGGCGGGTGGAATGTGGACGGCGGCCTAACACTCGGGGGCGGTAGGCACATCTGAAAGATGTTCTCACCGCTCACCCGACCGTCCGCTTTCCGCCCATCTCGAAGAGGCCTCAAGGCTGCGGCGGTCCACGACTGTCAAAGCGTATCCTTGCATCGTCTCCGAACCAGAGCATCCACCGCGCCATGACCTCGTTGACCTCCTTCGTGGCGCTCTCGTGCTCCCGGCCGAGGCAGTTCAGGTACTCCTGCATCGCCAAAAGGTAGGCTTGATACTCCTGGTTCAGAAAGTCGCGGAACTCGCGATCATCAGCCGGGGGCTTAACCTCCTCCGGCGGCACGGGCCGCAGGCAGGCTTCTTGGGCCGCGGCCGAGCCCGCCGCCCCTAAGGTGATCCCCAACGTCAGAACCCACCGTTTCACGGGGTGTCGTCCAACGTGATCGTCGGCTGCTCAGCGATCTCGGTCAGCTCCTCGGGGGTGAGGGTCAGCGAGAAGCCGGTGTCGGGGTTGGAGAGAAAGACCGGCGAGACATAGGGCTCACCGCCGGCTCCGGTTGGGATGGTGATCTGGAAGCGGTAGGCAATCCGCTCCGCCGCGACCGGCGCACCGAGGAACCAGGTGCCTCCTTCGAAGACCGAAGGGATGTACTCGGCGTCGGGGTAGCAGCTCGGCGTGGCGAAGGTGTAGTCGGCTGTCTCGTCGAACGCCATCGGCGCCGGCTCGGGGCAGATCCAGCCGACGCGAGACTGGCGGGACGGCCGGGCGAACGCGACCTCGGCGGCGTCATAGGCCGAGCCGTCGCTCATCGTGCAGGTGTCGAACGGCGGCTCGGGCGGCCGGTCGGTGATGCGGTCGATCATATAGTCGTAGGCGTCGCTGCATGTCCCCGACGGCTCGCTCGGAAACCCCGCCGCCATGCAGAGAATGACGGCACAGTCGATATCGTAGTCCGCCGCTGACGAGGGCAGGGGGGCAAGCCCCGCCGCGCCTCCAAGCGCGGCGGCGGCAAGGGAGCCAAGGGTCAGGAGACGAGGCATGACGGGTTCCTCTAGGTCTGGGGGTGAGAGGGCACGAGGGTGGGGCAGGGGCAGTCAGCCCCCCGGGTCCGGTGCAGGAGGCCGAACAGGTTCTGGCTAAGACGAAGCGGCTCGCTCTCGGCGCGCGCTGCCATTGCCCGGATCCATGCCGCAGGACAGCGAATGGTGCCCCGGCGCTCGATGCTGCCGGCGTCCGCGAGCAGCACAAGGACCGCAGCGCCGAGGCGGCCGAGCTCGGCCTGAGCTTCGGCCCATATCACGTCTGTGACGCCGATCTCGCCCGCGCGCTCATAGGCCGTGGCCGTCAGGCTGGCCCAGCTGACTCCACCGCCGCTTCGTTCAATGCGGACGCGCCAGTCGACCGGAAGCGCCGCCGCCAGCAGGTCGAGGGTGATGTGACGAAGCGCATCGGCCTCAGCGGCGCTCCGACTCCTCTGCGGCCTACAGACAGGATTCTCATCCTTCTCTGTGGTGATGGGTCGGACAATTTCGTCGTCCTGGTCGGACGAAAAGATCCGACCGCCGGCATCCTCGCCGTCGTCCGTCAGCACCCGGATCGCTGCCTCGAGCCGGCCGACCAGGGCCGCGAGCTCGCGGAGAGGAAGCCCCCGATGTCGGCTCGGGCAGACATCGAGGGCGGCGGTGTCGCGAGGCGGCATGTCGCCTCCGATCGCGACGAGCCCGCGCAGCTGCCGCTTCAGCTCGGAAACCCGGGCGGCCAGCCGTCGCCGCTCGTCGAACTCAATCTCCGCCTGGAGCGCGGCGTGCTCGATCTTTTCGACGGCCGCGAGCATCGGCGAGAAGTCGATGCCCTGCAGGACGACGATGCGGCCACGGCGGCGCTGGATCATCCGACGACCTCCTCCGGCGGAACGATCGACCACGAGGCCGTAGGCCTCGAGCCGGCGGATATGGCTGCGGATGGTGCGCGGATCGCAGCCCCGCTCGTCGGCGAGGTCCTGCACGCGGGCCGGCGAGATCGGTTGATCGGCGTCCCGGGGGACATAGCGCAGCAGCGCATGGCCGGTGACGAGGACCGCGTCGGGCAGGCTGCGGGCGACGGCCGCCAGGCGCAGGACGCGGTGAAGCTCCCCCGGGGGGAGCTGGGGTTCGATGGACTGCTCTTTCTCCATTCCTGACCTCCGGTCGGGAGGTGCGAGGCGTCCGACAGGGCAAATCCTCCTCGTTCGCCGGAGGGCGGTTTTTCCTTGCCTGCTGTGGACCGGGTCGCTAGCCTGCAAGGTGACAGACTTTCAGGGCTAGCGACCCTCGGTGGACCTCGTGCCTCCGAGGGTTTCTTTTTGGGTCGAGGCCTAGGCGGGTCATCGCCGTCTGAGCAGCGTTTCGCCCTGGTTCAACCCTTAGCTGTTAACCTCTCTTCCATCTTGCGGTAGCCGCGACTGCCACCGCGAGGGCTGGACACCGTCGCGTGACGAGTCCAGCGTGCGGCGCGGAATCAGTTTTGGCGCGATGTTCTCTTGAGCGCCATATCAAAAGTAATTTTAGCGTCATTTTCTTTTTCGAGCCACTTGACACATGGCGCGAAACACGATTAAGGTCCTGCTTGGAATTCGGCGACTTTTCGCCTACGGCTTCTCGATCACCAGTCGAGAGCCAGACGAATGGATAGCAGCCAGCAGCTCGTATCGAACTATGTCCGGTCGTTTGTCGAACAAGATGGAGGCTCTCTCCGCTTCGCCCCGATACGGGATGAAGACGGACGCATGTGTTGGGAGCTTTATGGTATCCTGCCAGATGGCGTGGAACGTAAGGTCATGCTTTCCAAGACTGGTAAGCCACGGATATTCAAGTCTTCCGACGCCGTTATCGCCTACTGGCAAGATATCTACCCAGAGGCGAGTGAGATTACAATTCCAATACTTAAAAGGGGCAACAAGTAAGCGCGAATCGCGTTTCAGTCCTAATCCGCTTATCCGCAGGGTAGGTGGGCAATGAACGGGCGGTTTGCCGACCCACGGGTGGTCGATCTCTATGAGGCGACCGCCGAGCTCAAGGCTCGCCGCAAAATCCTTCGCGCGAGCCGCGGCAAAGACTTCGCGCGGAAGTTGCAGTGGCTGCCTGTTTCGCGGTCAGCTCTTTGGGTCGTCGGGTTCTATGCAACGCTTGCCGGTTGCACCGCGCTCTGGTGGCACTGGGACGACGTCGGGCTACCGCGGCTGCTGATGGGGTCGCTGCTGCTCGTCGCCATGCTCTTGGCAATCGGCCGGGAGGTCGTTGCGACGCATCCGGTGTGGATGCTGCTGCCGCCGACGGCGATCGTGGTCGCAGCGTTCTTCTGGTATCCGCTGGCGCCGACGGCGGCGATCCTCGCGCTGGTCTTCATCGTCAACCTAGGGTGGCTGGCATGAAGACGCGGGCAGTTCTCGTGGGCTTCTGCGCCTCGGCTCTTCTGTCCGGAGGGGTCGCTCAAGCCGACGTTTGGGAGTTCGACAGACAGGGGAACGTGCTCAGATCTCTGGACGCGCTAGCCGAGATGCGACTTCGGACGAAGCGACAGGTTCTCCGTCCTGTAGCCGTGGCCGATGACGTTGGCTTTGAAGACCTCGGCCGGGGTTCGATAGCCAAGACAC
>NZ_JBKQWU010000058.1:0-19988 GCF_047275745.1 Amaricoccus sp. W119
GCCGCAAGCGGGAAACTCTAGTCGGGCTACGCCCTCCCGCCGTTCCCCGCTTGCGGCGCCAAGTGGCCTACTTTTGCGCCGCCCAACGGCCTGGTTTTGCTCCGCCGTTGACAGACCGCGCGCCGATCGAGAGCGCCGGAGCGGTGATCGAGAGTGGCCAGCCCTGGGAGAAATGCGTCGTGACGGCGAGTTCCATGATCGTTCCTGCTGTTGTTGCTCGCCGCCTGCCGGCGGTGGTACCGCGGCGCAGCATCCATAGCCGATGATAGGCGGACGGGCCACTCGTTGCGCGACCGCCGGCACGATCGCACGCGGGGCGGGGAAATCCGCGCAGTGCGTTTTGGCGGTTGACGCGTCCTCTCGCGCCGCACAAGTGAGTCGCCCATACGTTGCGTACCTTGGCTCGGCCGCCGCCTCCGACATGTCCTCCGACCGGGAAGCGATTCGAATCGGGGTTCGGGCTTTTCACTAGACAAAACTGTGAAGTTCCAAGGCCTGGCAACGATTTGGGTTCCGAATTTCACTGCGGACGACGCCCTGCCGCATTCTTGTGCGCCTCTGCCGAACACACGCCCGGTCCGCGTGCGGTATCTTTGCAACGCAGCAAATAACCGCGCATATGCAACTTTTGCGAGTTGACAACCGGTGGCGCCTACGGCTGATTAACCATAAATCGGATGCCGACTATCGCGAGCGCGCGGCTGCCCAAGAAGAAGACTGCTTTCAGGAGGCAATTCGGTAACGAGTACAAGGACATGTGCGTATGAGCGTCCAGGCCGACCGTTCTTCCGAGTATCGAACCGGCACGGCGCCCGTCGCCGCTGACGGGTTCCCGCGCGGACATGAGCTGTTCAACGAGCGGTCCTCGGGCGCGGACCGCTGGGTCTCCTATAACCACGGCTTCTATCGCACCCGCGGCAAGCGCGTGTTCGATGTCGTCGGCGCCTCGATGCTGCTCCTCGCCTTCGCGCCGCTCATGCTGGTTCTCGCGGCTCTCGTCTCGATCGGCGGCGGCCAACCGCTCTTCGCCCATCCCCGTGTGCGCCGGCATGGCCGGACCTTCGGCTGCCTCAAGTTCCGGTCGATGCGGATCGGCGCGCCGAAGATGCTGGCCGAGATCCTCGCGGCCGATCCGGTGGCGGCGGCGGAATGGCAGGCGGACCGCAAGCTCAGCAACGATCCGCGGGTGACGCGGATCGGTGCCTTCCTGCGCAGGTCGAGCCTCGACGAACTGCCGCAGCTCATCTGTGTGCTGCGCGGCGAGATGAGCCTCGTCGGCCCCCGCCCGATCACCGAGGACGAGCTGTTCCGCTACGGGCCGGCCCGGTCGGCCTATCTGTCGATGCGCCCGGGTCTCACCGGCCTCTGGCAAGTCATGGGGCGCAACGAGGTCTCCTATTCGAACCGCGTCGCGATGGACGTGCTCTATGCGCGCAAGGTCACCTTCGGGCGGGACATCCGGATCGTGCTGCTGACCGGGCTTTCGATGCTGCGTCTCACCGGCAGGTAATTGCCGGGCCACGCGCCGGTTCGGGAGTTGCTTCGCGATGGCGTCCTCAGATCGTGACGGGACAATGGACGGTTCCGCCTCGCGAGACGGGTGATCCTGGTCACGGGCACGCCGCGCTCGGGCACGGCCGCCGTTGACCGCTATCCCGGCTGGGCGGAGGTCGCCGCTCGGTTTGGCCTGGCGCGCAGCCTCGGCTGGCGCCGCGCCCGCCCCCAACCGGTGCGCACGCGATGCGAACGCATGGCACGTCGCGACGCGTCGTGATAGTCACCGCGGGCCGTGATCGCATCCCCTTCTGATCGAGTAACGAGTAGAGATTGTGAGCGTAGCCAAAAGGACCGTTACCGCGGGGCTCTGGGTGGTTTCCGGCAAGGCGCTGGCGCGGTGCCTGGATCTGGTGACGCTGCTCGTCCTGTCGCGGCTGCTGACCCCGGACGACTTCGGCCTGGTCGCGATGGCGATGAGCGTCGTGGTCATCACCGAGGCGCTCCTGGAACTGCCGCTCGTCCAGGCGCTGGTGCGCATTCCGAAGCTGACCCGGCCGATGTTCGACACGGCCTTCACGCTCGGCCTCCTCCGGGGTCTCGCGCTGGCGGTCATTCTCGGCGGCCTCGCCTGGCCGCTCGGGGCGTTCTACGAAGCGCCGAGGCTTCCGCCGCTCATCTGCGCCCTGGCCCTCGCGCCGATCCTGCGCGGCATGGCCAGCCCCCGGATGGTGGTCTTCATGCGCGAGATGGACTTTCGCCGGGAGTTCGCGCTCGATCTCGGGGGCAAGTTCGCCGCGCTTCTCGTGGCGGTCACGGTCGCCGTCGTGACGCGCAGCCACTGGGCCATCGCGGCGGCGACGATCGCGACGCCGCTCACGGCGAACGTGCTGTCCTATGTCTTCGCGCCCTACCGACCGAGGCTCAGCCTCGCGGAATGGGGGTGGTTCCGGAACATGGTCGGCTGGAACAGCGTGGCGCAGGTCTTCAGCGCGCTGAACTGGCAGATCGACCGGCTGCTTCTCGGGCGGCTCGTTCCGCGGGCGAACCTCGGGCGCTATGCGATGGCGAGCGACCTCGCCGGCATCCCCAATCAGGCGCTGGTCATTCCGCTGCTGCGCCCGCTGATCGCCGCCTTCTCGCTACGCGCCGATCCGGCATCGCGAACCGGCGCCTATCTCAAGGTCATGAACGCCATCTTCATGGTGGCCGCGCCGGTCCTTCTTGGCATGGCGCTCCTTTCCGCTCCGCTCGTCAGGCTCGCCCTCGGCGAAAGCTGGGACGCGGCGGCGCAGATCCTGTTCTGGGTCGCCCTGATCGCCATGGCACAGACGGTCATCGCGCCCATGAACGCGATGGCCATGGCGATGGACCGGACCCGAACCATCGCCATGCGGGGCATGGCGGAATTCGTCATCCGGCTCCCGGCGACCGTGGCGGGTGCGATATGGTTCGGCATTCCGGGCGCGATCGCGGCGCGGGGCCTGACGGCGGCCCTGTCGGTTTTCATCGGCTTCCGGCTCGTCGGGGGGCTGATCGGCGTTCCGGTCCACGCGCAGATCCGGAGCCTGTGGCGGACCTGCGCGGCCCTCTGCGCCATGGCCCTGACCCTGTGGCTGCTCGCGCCGGGGCTCGCGGGGCAAGGTACCGCGCGGCTCGCATTCGCCACGGCCGCCGCCGGTTGCGGCGCCGGGCTCGTCTATCTCGCCTGCCTCTTCGGGCTCTGGGCCGTCGCGGGTCGCCCCGAGGGCGCCGAGCGCATGGTGGCGGACAAGCTTGCCGGCCACCTCGGCCGCGCCTGAACTCGTGCCCCGGTGACTGCCCGGAGCGCCGGTCAGCGCGGCGGGCCGGGCAAGGTCGCGATCAGGTCACGGAACTCGGCGACGCTGTTGAGAACCCGCGCATCGGGGTCCTCCGCCAGCCAGGTCCCGTGGAAGGCATGGATCTTGCCGTCGTAGGAGTCGAAGACCATCCGCGGCCGGCCGATCAAGGTCGCGAGGATGAAGCCGTGCAGGCGATCGGTCACCACCGTCCTGCCGCGCCCGAGCATTGCGAGGCCGAAACGCAGTCTCGAAGCGGCATAGAGCCTGAAGATCGGCGCCGCGTTGCGCGCCAGCAGGCTCGCGGACAGGCCGGCCTTGACGAGCCGCGTGGTGACCCCGTGCACCCGCTCCACCGCCCAGCCGAGGCCGTGCTGGTTGCGAAGCCAGTCGTCCGAGGCGCAGGTGGCACCGGACTCCGTCAGGATGCGTTCGACCGCGCCGCGTTTCGCTTCGAGCACTTCCTTGTCGGTGCGCAGCAGACAGGCGTAGTCGAGCGCAGCTTCTCCGCCGTCCAGCGTCCCGAGGCTGAATGCCATGTCGGGGCAGAGCGCGACGGGGCAGGCGAAGTTTCGGCGTGCGAAATCGAGCGATCGGGTGTCACGCACGTTGAGGGTGAATTCCGGCGCCGCTTCGATGACACGTTGCGTCCGGGAGAGATAGGACGGATCGGAGAAATGGATGCTCTGGGGGAACTGGATGATCGGCTTGTGCGCGAAGCGCGTGAGCAGATGCAGCCTGAAGTCATGATGCTCGCGCCAGATGTCGCCGAAGTTCCCGCCGCCGTGCAGGAAGATGACATCCGCGCTCTCGATCTCGGGATCGAGCGTGTCGTTGTAGGTGCGCGCGCTGGCGACGCTGATCCGTGCGCCCGGATAGAGCCGGGCGAAGAATTCGAGCTGACCCAGGAAGATCGCGAGATCTCCGACATTCTGATGATCGGCCGCGTCCGCGATGATGACCTTCCGCAGCGCTCCGTCGATCGCGAAGGGTATCGTCGTGTCGATGGCCATTCGGAGCCGTTCCACGAATGCGTTCATCGCGACGAGACCTCCCTTTGCCAGAATCCGGGCGCCCGGGCCGCGCTCCGAAATGGAAGCGGGCCGCTTCGCGAGTAAACGAAGCCTCCGCGGTCAACGTTCCCGTGATTCGGGATCGCCGCGCATGGTGGCGACATAACGCTCGTAGGCCGCGTCCGCGTCGGCCAGGACCCGATCGGGTATATCCAGCGGCGGTGCCGCGCGCTTCGCCGGGACGCGCCTCTCGATGCGGTTGAACCTGACGCTGTTGATCGGATCGCCGTCGCCGTGTCGATGGGTGGCGGCGCGGTTTCGATATGCGTTGGCGAGCCGCGGCCGGATGCCGAGGGCGTCCGAGATGCGCGCGAGCTGTGCTTCCGGGTCGGCGACGAGCTGGTCATGCGTCAGGCCGACCCGCCGCCCCGCGTCGAATCGCTGCCAGAGGCCGGTCAGCGCCGTCACCCGCTCGATATAGTAGACAGCGGCTTCCTCGTGCGTCCGATAGAGGCGGTCCGTTCCGCCCGCGAAGAGGCTCCGGATCGATCGGATCGTCGCGCGGGGTTCGCGCGCCAGGAAAACCGCCTTCGCCCTGAAGAATTCCGGTGGCGCATCGTGGTCGTGCGGCGAGTGAAGGATCTTGTCGAACAGCGAGGTCGCCCCCGGCTTCCAGGCGCGCCGGGCGAGGTGCTTGAACTGCAGCCGGCCGAGCCGCGAGCGCATCGAGTAATCGGTGTGGGACTCGCCATACCCGCTGAAATCATCGCGGCTGCAGAAGATGTTCGACAGCGCGGTGGACCCGCATCGCATGTGGGCGAGGATGAAGACCGTGTCCTCGTAGCGGCAGCGGGGGTTGGCGTGGAAGATCGCGGTCCCGACCGCGTCCTTGGCGAACTCGCGCAATACTCTCATCAGTCCTCTCGATCGTTCTGGCAAAACTGGCGCGGGTGCGTGGGGCGGCGGCTATGGCCGGCTCCCTCTCAGATCCCGGTAGATCGATCGCGCGACACCGGCTGCCATCCGGAGCCGCAGGCGGTTGTAGGCCGCGTCGAGCAAATCAGCCGGGCGAGGGGAGAGGGTGGCGCCGACGATCTCCCGTCTCAGCGAACGGCCGCGCGCGCGGTCGGCGGCATGGACGCGGCGCCAGATCCGGTAGCGGACATAGGTTGCGAAGGCTCTCTGGCTGACGACCCGGACCAGATCGCGCGACAGGCTGACGTTCCCGCCTTCGAGGAGATCGCCGTTGATCTCGCGGTTCAGCATCGCGGAAAGCTCCGAACGCGCGGCCGCGAGCTCCTGCGCTTCGAGGTTCCTCGTCGAGACCGACCCGCCATGGATCCGGTATTTCAACATCACCCGGTCCGGATTGTCGATCCTCCCCTGAGTCGAGAGCCGGATGTAGAGGTCGTAGTCCTCGGCATGCGGGAAATCGGCGCGGTAACCGCCGATCGCTTCCAGCGCGGCGCGGCGGATCATCACCAGCGGATGAATCGAGACCGCGATCCTGGGCGGGAAGATGTCGAGCCGGGTCCGCCGGTGCGGTCCGCCGGAGACGATCCCGCGCGGCGCGCCGGACTCGTCGATCGACTGCGCGAGCCCGCCGACCAATACGCAGCCGGGGTGCCGGTCGAGATGGGCCACCTGTTCGGCGAAACGCTCCGGCAGGCAGAGGTCGTCGCCGTCCATGCGGGCGATGTACTCGCCGCGGCACCGGGCGAGGCCGTTGTTCAGCGCGCCGACGATGCCGGTGTTCTCCTGACGGAAGACCCTGATCCGCCCGTCTCCGGCGGCGAGTTCGGCGAGGAGTCGCGGCGTTTCGTCGGTGCTGCCGTCATCGACGGCGACGAGTTCGAAGTCGGCGAAGGTCTGGTCGAGCACCGAACGGACCGCGCTCTCGAGGAAGCGCGCGCCGTTGTAGACGGGCATCAGGACGGAGACGCGGGGAAGGTCTGGCATGGGAGGGTCTGGCTTTAGAAGATCCGGCATGGAAATCGGACGCTCGTTACCGGTGCTGGAGGTGGCGGCCGGCGCGCGGCGGGACCGGAAAGGCGGGGCGGCGGTCGCGTCCGGGATCGGGCGGGGCGGTCGCACAGGAGGCGGCGCAGACCGCGAGGATGATCGCCCAGCGGATCGCGCCGGTCACGCCGAAGTCTGGCGAGGTCCCGATCAGCAGACCCATGACGAAGGTGGGGCCGATCGACCAGCGCGCGGCCTGCGCCATGCCGCGGGCAAAGGAGGAGACCCCGGCGCCGATCGGACGCAGGATGCTCTGGAGAACGAAGCCGTAATAGAGCAGCGCGCCGAGAAGGCCGGTGCTGGCGAAGACCGACACGGCCGCGTTCGACGCGCGCGTCGATCCGACGCCGACCCCGAGGAGATGGCTCGCAAGCCCGGCTTCGAGTGAGATTCGGGTCCAGAAGTTGCGCTCCTCGAAGGAGGAACTGTCGACCTTGTCGAAGATCAGCAAGTCGATCCGGGCCATGACCGGATCGAGGAGCCGCGGCGCGGCGATCAGCACGCCGGCGAGGGCGGCGATCGCGGCGACCACGGCGAGAAGCTCCGGCCCGACGCCGCTCCGCGCATGTCCGAGCCTTCCGAGATGTCCCGCCCGCCAGAGCCAGTCCACCCCGGCCAGGCCCGCCAGCACCGCGATGCCGAGATAGGCGGCGGAGGAGGTCGAGAGGATGGCGACGAGAAGCAGCATCGGGCAGAGCGCCAGCGCGGCGCGACGCCAGGGGCCCTCCGGGATCGCGTGGCGCATGAACCAGAGGAAAGTGAGGAAGCCGAGGCAGAGCGAGCCGTAGGCCGAGGCTTCCGGCGTCAGCCCGACGATGCGCTTCGCGCCGTCCAGCACGTCGTCGGTGAGCAGCGCATAGGTCGCGGTGCGGAACGGCGCCAGCAGCGGGGCGATCGGCAGGTACTGCGAGATCAGATCGAGAAAGCCGGTCAGGACCGTCACGCCCGCCCCCCAGACCCAGGCGCGGGCGAGGCTTCCGAGCGCTGCGGGCCGTCGCAGCGCATGGCTGAGGGCGAAGGTGAGAAAGACCGAGATCGTGAGATAGGCGAGCTGCGAGATGTTCTGCGGGCTCGGATGGAGAACCCCGATATCCGCGCCCCGCATCGGCACGATGGTGATCTGCCCGGCGAAGATGCGCGGCGCGAACAGGGTGACGAGGACCGCGACCAGCCAGAAGAGGAAGAGAAGCTGCCCGCGGCGCGCGCTGAGCACCGACCCGGCGAGGAAGGGGAGGCCGCTCCTGTGGAGCAGGAACTGCCGCAGGCAGATCAGCATCCCGGTCATGGTCGCGGGCAGCAGGGTCAACCCGGCGGCGACCTCGGTCGGCACCACGGAGAACGATCCGAAGGGCAGCGACAGGACCATGAGATAGAGCAGCACCGGACGCGGGGAGAACAGCCCCCATATCGCGAGCAGCCAGTAGATCAGGATGGGAAGAACGCTCATCCGGTCATGCTTTCCCTGAAGCGGCGATCGGGCCGGTAAGGTTGGCGCGGGGGAGTCGGGAACTCGGGTCTTCGTCCAGGAGCTATGCCCACCTGGAGCGCGCGCGAATTCCGTCTCGCGGTCCGGGACCGTTCGGAACCGGCCGGGCCGCGCGCGGACGATCGGGCGCGCGGCGAATGACGCGGGGCTTTCGGAAGCCGACCCTCATGACTGAACCTCGGAACTCGTACACCGCCGGCGGGTCCGAGCCGGCATGGTCATTGTGCACGCGCAAAACGATTATCGCAAGGGCATCTTCTCGCGCGGGCGGAAAGTCTCCCATCGCGCGAGCGTGCCGCGCGTTCGCCCTGGTCGGCGCGCATCCGGGCGCGTCGGTTCCCGCGAATATCGCGGACGCGCGAGTGGCCGCGCCCGGTTCGCACATGCGAAGGGTGGCTTGCATTCCAGTCATCCCGGGCGCTAACCTGCGTATCGGACTGGCCCGGGCCTGGCTCCGAAACCCGTCGGAGATCCGCCATCGCCGCGCCCTTTGGGCATCGCGCGTCACCTATATAATTCAGTATCTCGAGTACGAATGCCCATGATCCGATCGCCGGAGATCCATCTGAACGGCCGGTTTCTCGCCGCGCCACAGACCGGAGTGCAGCGCGTCGCGCGCGAACTGATCGTCGCGCTTGACCGGCGACTGGCGGAGGACCCGTCCCCCGGCGTGGTCTGGCGGCTTCCGCATCCCCGCGGCGCGACACCGCCGCCGCTCGCGGTCATCGAGCCGAGGGTGATCGGCGGCGGTGGCGGGCTTCTCTGGGAGCAGGGCCCCCTCGGGTGGCATTCCCGCGGCGACCTGCTCATCAATCTCGCCAATACCGCGCCGCTCGCGCATCAGGCGTCGATCCTGATGATCCATGACGCGCAGGTGCATGAGAGCCCCGGTTCCTACTCGCGCGCCTTCCGGAGCTGGTACCGGTTCATGCAACCGCGTGCCGCGCGCCGCGCGGTCCGACTCCTGACGGTCAGCGGTTTCTCGGCGGGCGAGCTGGCGCGGTTCGGGATCGAGGGCGCGCGCCCGGCGGCGGTGGTTCCGAACGGCGTCGACCACATCCTGCGCGAGGCGGCCGACGCCAGCGTGCTCGATGAGCTCGATCTCGGCGGACGGCCCTTCGTGCTGAGCTTCGCCTCGGCGCAGGCGCACAAGAACAACCGGCTGCTGCTCGAAGCCTTCGGCGATCCGCGGCTCGCGGATCTCCGTCTGGTTCTGGTAGGGTCGAACCTGCCCGAAGGTGGGCCGCGGCCGCCCGGTCTGCGGCTGACCGGCCGGATCGACGACCGCCGGCTCCGCGCGCTCTACGAGGCGGCGCTGGTCTTCGCCTTCCCGTCGCTGACGGAGGGTTTCGGCCTGCCGCCGGGCGAGGCGATGGCCTGCGGCGCGCCCGTGATCGCCGCCGCCGCCGGGGCGCTGCCCGAGTTCTACGAGGGCGCGGCGGTCATGCCGCTCGCGCAGGATCGCGAAGCGTGGATCGCGGCGATCCTGCGGATCAGGGATGACGCGGGATACCGCGGCGAACTCGCGGGGCTCGGTCGCGCCCGCGCGGCGACGCTCACCTGGGATGCCGCGGCCGCGCGGCTGCGACGCGTGATCGAGGAAGCGCGGGCGGAGATGATCGCCCGCCGCTGAACCGGGTGCCGGCCCGGGGCCGAGGTTCAGCGGCCGTCGATCGCGCCGCTTCGAAGCCCGCCGCGGCTTCTCCGCGGGTCGGCTCCGCGCAGCATCTGGGCGATCTCGGAGAGTCGCGGGGCGAGCGGACTGCTCCTGCGCCAGATCATCCCGACGGTGCGACGCGGCCTCGGCGCCGTGAGATGCACGACCGAGACATCCGCCGAGCGGGTCTCGGTCGGAACGGCCATTTCGGGAATGAGCGTGACGCCGATCCCGGCGCCGACCATCTGCACCAGCGTCGAGAGCGAACTGCCCTCCATCAGGTCCCGCGCCGCCATCGTCGAGGGATTGCAGAACGCCAGCGCCTGATCGCGGAAGCAGTGGCCCTCCTCCAGCAGCAGGAGCCGCATCTCGCGCAGCCCGTCGGAACTCGGCACCGGCTTGCCGGCGTCGCTGGCGGGGCGGACCAGCATGAATTCCTCGTCGAAGAGCGCCTCCTCGTGCAGCGCCGCCTCGGACACCGGAAGGGCGACGACGCCGAAGTCGAGGCGGCCCTCGCCGAGATCGCTGATCAGCCTCCGGGTGATGGTCTCGCGCGGGCGGATGTCGAGCTCGGGATTGCGCGCGCCGAGAAGCTTGATCAGGCCGGGAAGGAAGTAGGGCGCGATGGTCGGGATGACGCCGATCCTGAGCCGCCCGGTGAGCGCGCCGGGCGACGTGCGGACGAGATCGCCCAGTTCATCGACCGAGCGCAGGATCTCTCGCGCGCGCTCGGCCAGCGCCTCGCCGAGCCCGCTCAGCCGGACCCGGCGCGTCCCCCGCTCGATGAGCGGCGCGCCGAGCAGCGATTCCAGCTCCTTCATCTGCACCGAGAGCGCGGGCTGCGAGATGCCGCAGGCCTCGGCGGCGCGCCCGAAATGTCCGTGCCGCGACAGCGCCTCGAAATAGCGCAGGTGCTTCATCGTGATGCCGTTCATAGCTTCGGATTATCACGCCGATTAGAATTTCCAAATTCCTTTTATGAAAGCGATGCGCTAAGCAACCTTCGTTCTCGACGCGGAATAACCTCGGGCAAGGCGAAGACTCCGCCCCCCGGGGTCGGATGCCGCGGCCCGCTTGGCTCCTTGGCCAATGAACCAGCAGAGGAGAGCCGTCATGGACGGAAACGACATCGAAACCGGCGCGAAATGCCCAGTCATGCACGGCGGGAACACCGCCATGGGCGCCAGCGTGATGAAATGGTGGCCGAATGCGCTCAACCTGGACATCCTGCACCAGCATGACACCAAGTCGAATCCGCTGGGGGCGGATTTCAACTATCGCGAGGAAGTGAAGACGCTCGATGTCGAGGCGCTGAAGGCCGATCTGCGCGCGCTCATGACCGAGAGCCAGGACTGGTGGCCGGCGGACTGGGGCAGCTATGTCGGCATGTTCGTCCGCGTCGCCTGGCACGCGGCCGGCTCCTACCGTCTCGCGGATGGCCGGGGCGGCGGCGGGACCGGCAACCAGCGCTTCGCGCCGATCAATTCCTGGCCGGACAACGCCAACACCGACAAGGGCCGGCGCCTGCTCTGGCCGATCAAGAAGAAATACGGCAACAAGATCTCCTGGGCCGATCTCATCATCCTCTCCGGCACCGTCGCCTACGAGGTCGCGGGGCTCAAGACCTTCGGCTTCGGCTTCGGGCGCGAGGATATCTGGCATCCGGAGAAGGACACCTACTGGGGCGCCGAGAAGGAATGGCTCGCGCCGTCCGACAACCGCTATGGCGATGTCTCGAAGCCCGAGACGATGGAAAACCCGCTCGCGGCCGTGCAGATGGGCCTCATCTACGTGAACCCCGAGGGGGTTAACGGCCAGTCCGATCCGATGCGGACCGCGGCGCAGGTGCGCGAGACCTTCGCGCGCATGGCGATGAACGACGAGGAAACCGCGGCGCTGACCGCCGGCGGCCATACCGTCGGCAAATGCCATGGCAACGGCGATCCGGCGAACCTCAGCCCCGTTCCCGAAGCCGCCGGTCCCGAGTTTCAGGGTGTCGGCTGGGTGAACACCAAGGGCCGGGGTGTTGGCCGTGATACGGTCGTGAGCGGCATCGAGGGCGCCTGGACCTCCAACCCGACCCAGTGGGACATGGGCTGGTTCGACATGCTCTTCGGCTATGAGTGGGAGCTGAAAAAGAGCCCCGCCGGTGCCAATCAGTGGGAGCCGGTCGATATCAGGGAAGAGGACATGCCGGTCGATGTGGAGGACCCCTCGATCCGCCGCGTGCCGATCATGACCGACGCCGACATGGCGATGAAGGTCGACCCGATCTATAACGAGATCTGCCAGAAGTTCCGCGCGGACCCTCAGTATTTCGCCGACACCTTCGCGCGGGCCTGGTTCAAGCTCACCCACCGCGACATGGGGCCGAAGGTCCGCTATCTCGGCCCGGACGTGCCGGCCGAGGATCTGATCTGGCAGGACCCGGTTCCGGCAGGTTCGACCGATTACGACGTGGCCGCGGTCAAGGCGAAGATCGCCGATTCCGGGCTTTCGATGGCTGACATGGTCTCGACCGCCTGGGACAGCGCCCGCACCTATCGCGGCTCCGACATGCGCGGCGGCGCCAATGGCGCGCGCATCCGCCTCGCCCCGCAGAAGGACTGGGAGGCGAACGAACCCGAGCGGCTGGCAAGGGTCCTCTCGGTGCTGGAGCCGATCGCGGCGGAGAGCGGCGCGTCGATCGCCGATGTGATCGTGCTCGCGGGCAATGTCGCGATCGAGCAGGCGGCGAAGGCCGCGGGCTTCGATGTCGAGGTGCCCTTCGCTCCGGGCCGGGGCGATGCGACGGACGAGACGACCGACGCGGAATCCTTCGACGTGCTCGAGCCGCTCGCCGACGGCTACCGCAACTTCCAGAAGCAGGAATATGTGGTCAGCCCCGAGGAACTCCTCCTCGACCGGACGCAGCTTCTGGGCCTCACCGCCCCGGAGATGACCGTCCTCGTCGGCGGCATGCGCGCACTCGGAACCAACCACGGCGGCACGAAGCATGGTGTGTTCACCGACCGCGAAGGCGCGCTCACGAGCGATTTCTTCGTCAACCTGACCGATATGGCGAACAGCTGGGTGCCGGTCGGAGACGGTCTCTACGAGATCCGCGACCGCGCCTCGGGGCAGGCGAAATGGACCGCGTCGCGCGTCGATCTGGTGTTCGGCTCGAACTCGATCCTGCGCTCCTACGCCGAGGTCTACGCCCAGGACGACAACGCGGAGAAGTTCGTGCGGGACTTCGTCGCGGCCTGGGCCAAGGTGATGAACGCCGGTCGTTTCGATCTCAAGGCGTGATCCACCCCCGCCGTCCCCCGGTCCGGGGGCGGCGACTTCCCGCCCGGGGCCGCGCGACGATCCCGGGCGCGCTTCTCGCGATCGCGCCTCCGGCTGGCCGGCGAGGCCACTCGGGACGTATCGAGCTGACACATGGAATTGAGTTGCTGCGGCGCAATACCGCGGGCAAGCTTGTGTCACGGCCGAGGGGCTGCTCAAATCACCGGCCCGGATCGTGGGCCCAAATCATCGGCCCGGGAGAATCTGAGTGATGCGGATGGCGCGGTTCATCCTTGCGATCCTGCTGCTGGGAGGAGCGAGCCTCGGCGGTTACTTCCTCGCCAGCGACATGCTCGCGGCGACGGCGCCCGACGCGGAGGTAGCACCCGGTGACGCCCGCGGAGCGCTCATCGTCGAGACCGAACCGGCACGCATCCTGACCTTCGCGGAGACCGTCGAGGCGGTTGGGACCACACGCGCCCGCCAATCGGTCGCCCTGCATCCCGCCGCCGCCGGCCGCGTGGCCGAGATCGGTTTCGCCGCGAGGGACCGGGTGGCCGCGGGCGATGTCCTGCTGCGTCTCGACGACGCGGCGGCGCGGGCGGGCCTCGCCGCCGCCGAGGCGACACTCGCCGAGATGCGCGCCGGCTTCGAGCGGCAGCGGCGGCTCGCCGAGACCGGCACCGCGGCCGAGGTCGCGCTGGAAGCGGCGCGCGCGGCGCTTCAGCGCGCGGAGGCGGAGCGCGACATGGCGGCCAACACGCTCGAGGACCGCGTGATCCGCGCGCCCTTCGGCGGGGTACTCGGGTTGAGCGATCTGGCGCTTGGCCAATGGGTCGACAATACGACGCCGGTGACGACGCTCGATGATCTCTCCGTCGTCGAAGTGGCCTTCAGCGTTCCCGAACAGCATCTCGCCCGGNCTCGGGTTGAGCGATCTGGCGCTTGGCCAATGGGTCGACAATACGACGCCGGTGACGACGCTCGATGATCTCTCCGTCGTCGAAGTGGCCTTCAGCGTTCCCGAACAGCATCTCGCCCGGCTCGCTCCCGGCCAGGCGGCCCGGCTGGCCTCGCCGGCCTATCCGGGCGAGCCCTTCCTCGGCCGGATCAGCGCGATCGATACCCGCGTCGATCAGACCACGCGGTCGATCGCCTTGCGCGCCGAGGTGCCGAACGGCGACGGACGGCTCGCGGGGGGCATGTTCATGCGCGTCTCCCTGGTTCTCGCCGAGCAGGAGACCGCCGCCGTGCCCGAACGCGCCCTGACCGTCTCCGGGGATCAGGCGTTCATCTATGTCGCGCGCGACGGGATCGCGCGCCGCGTCGATGTCGTGACCGGGGCGCAGCGTGGCGAGATGATCGGCGTGACGAGCGACCTGCCCGAAGGCGCGGCGGTGATCGTCAGCAATCTGCATTCCGTCCGTGACGGGACCGAGGTCGAAGCCACCACGGCCCGCCGGGCCTCCGCCGCGGGGCCGGGCGAATGACCCTCCCGGAGCTCTCGATCCGCCGCCCGGTGCTCGCCACCGTCCTGAACCTGCTGATCGTCCTGATCGGCGCCGTGGCGATCACGCGGCTGCCGGTGCGCGAACTGCCGAGTGTGGACACGGCCGAGGTGACCGTCCGGGTCAATTACACCGGCGCGGCGCCGGATGTGGTGGACAACCAGATCGCGGCCGTAATCGAGGGGGCGCTCGCCGGCATCTCCGGGCTTCGCAGCATGTCGACCGAGAGCGAGCGCGGCCGATCGCGGACGGTGCTGGTCTTCGATCCCTCGCGCGACATCGACAATGCCGCCAATGACGTGCGCGCGGCGGTGGACCGGGTGGTGGACGACCTGCCCGACGATGCCGAGGTGCCCCAGGTCGAGAAGAACGACGACGAGGGCGATCCGGTGCTGCGGCTCAGGCTGTCCTCGACCACGATGGACCCGCTGGAGCTTTCCGACTACGCCGACCGCCATATCGTCGACCGGCTGACGCAGCTGCCCGGCGTCGCCAACGCGGGCATCTTCGGCGAGCGGGCGCCCGCGATGCGGATCTGGCTCGACGCCGGGCTGATGGCCGCTCATGCCGTGACCACGAGCGACATCACCGACGCGCTAGAAGCCAACAACATCGAACTGCCGGCCGGCGAGATCGAGACGGCGGCGCGGCAGTTGCAGCTCCTCGCGCGGACGCGCTTCTCCTCGGCGGAGGAATTCGCGCGGCTGGTGATCCGCGACGAGGACCCGCGGCCGCTCCGCCTCGGCGACGTGGCGCGGGTCGAGGAGGGGGCCGAGCAGTCGGAGACCTACTTCCGCTCGAACGGCACCACCGGGCTCGGGCTCGGCATCCAGGCGCAGGCGCAGGCGAACACGGTCGAGATCTCCGAGGCGGCGCGGCGCGAGATCGAGGCGATCCGCCCGACGCTGCCCGCCGGCATGACGCTCGAGGTCACGACGGACGAGGCGACCTTCATCCGCACCACCCTGAACGAGGTGACCAAGGTCTTCGTCGAGGCGGTCTTTTTGGTGACGGCGGTGATCTTCCTCTTCCTCGGCTCGGCGCGGCTCTCGCTGATCCCCGTGGTCACGATCCCGATCTCGATCCTCGGCGCGACGCTCTCGATGATGCTGCTCGGGTTCTCGGTCAATATCCTGACGCTCTTCGCGATGATCCTCGCGATCGGCCTCGTGGTCGACGATGCGATCGTCGTGCTCGAGAACATCCAGCGCCACCGGGCGGCCGGCGCCTCCCGGGTCGAGGCGGCGCGGCGCGGAGCCAATCAGGTGAATTTCGCGGTGGTGTCGGCGACGGCGGTGCTCGTCGCCGTCTTCCTGCCGGTCAGCTTCATGCGCGGCGAGATCGGCCAGATCTTCGGCGAATTCGGCATCGTGCTCGCGGTCGCGGTCTCCGTCTCCGGCTTCGTCGCCCTGACGCTCTCGCCCGCGCTCGCCGCGAAGCTGCTGCCGCGCGAGGACAGGCCGGGGCGGCTGACCCGGGGGGTGAATGCGATGCTCGGCCGGATCGAGCGCGGCTATCGCGCGGGCCTCTCGATGGCCTTGCGGGCGCCCGAGATCCTGCTCGCGATCACCGCGTTCGCCGTCGCGGCCAGCCTCGCCTTCTATCAGGCGCTGCCGCGCGAAGTGACGCCCGAGGAGGATCGCGGCCAGCTTCGCCTCTATATCGCCGCGCCGCAGGGTTCCAATCTCGAAGTGACCGACGCCGCCACGCGGCGGATCGAGGCGCTGGTCGAGCCATTGCGCGAGGAAGGCGTGATCGCGAATGTGACCACCGTCGTCGGCATGTGGGGCGAATTGCGGCGCGCGGTCTTGTTCATCGGCCTCGTGCCCTGGGAGGAACGCGACAAGAGCGTCCAAGACGTGATGGAGCAGCTGCGCGGCCAGCTCGCCGATGTCACCGAGGTCCAGACCTGGATGCGCCCGGCCAGCGGGCTCGGCATCGGTTCGGGGCGCGGCGCCATCCGCTTCATGCTGGGCGGGCCGGATATCGAACAGGCGGCGGCCTGGGCGGATGATCTGGCCGCGACGCTGGAGGAAGATCCCGAACTGAGCGGCGTGGAGGTCGGCTATGTCGCGAACCAGCCCGGGCTGACGGTCTCGGTCGACCGGCTGCGCGCGCAGGATCTCGGCATCGACGCGGAGGCGGTGAGCACGACCCTGCGTACGCTCATCGCCTCGCGTACCGTCGGCGAGTTCACGCGGGAGGGGCGGCAGTATCCGGTGATCCTGCAATCCGCGCCGGAAGACCGGAACAGCCCGGGGGATCTCTCCTCCATCATGCTCCGCAACGAGAGCGGCGATCTGATCCCGCTCTCGGCCTTCGCGAGCTTCGACACCTCGGCCACCGTCCCGAGCGTCGAGCGCTACAACCGCGTCCATTCGGTGGAGATGAGCGCCGATCTCGCGGAGACCGCCGATCTCGCCCGCGTGATGGCTCGTGTCGAGGCCGCCGTCGCCCAGCTGCCGCCGGGCGCCTCGCTCGCCTGGGAGGGGCAGGCGGCTGATTTCGAGCGCAGTTCCGGGGGCATGACCCTGCTCTTCGGCATGGCGCTCGCCATCGTCTTCCTCGTGCTCGCCGCCCAGTTCGAGAGCTTCCGCACCCCGCTCGTGATCCTGCTGACGGTGCCGCTCGGCCTCGGCGGCGCGGCGCTGACGCTCTGGCTCACCGGGCAGACGGTCAATATCTTCAGCCAGGTCGGGCTCGTGCTGCTGATCGGGCTGATGGCGAAGAACGGCATCCTGATGGTCGAATTCTCGAACCAGCTTCGCGCCCAGGGCAAGGAGCTTCGCGAAGCCGCGCTCGAAGGCGCGGTCACGCGGCTGCGCCCCGTCATGATGACGACCGTCGCGACCGTGCTCGGCGCCATGCCGCTCGCGCTCGCGACCGGAGCGGGCGCCGAGAGCCGCGCGGCGATCGGCCTCGTCATTACCGGCGGCCTCAGCTTCGCCTTCGTGCTCACCCTCTTCGTGACGCCGGTGATCTACGTGCTGATCGAAGGCATCACGCGGGGGCGTGAGCCAGAGGAGGAGTCCGCGACCCTGCCCGCGGAATGACAACAGGGAAAACAAGGAGGAGGAACCGATGAACGAACAGCCCCGGATGACCGCGCGGGACTTCAGTCCGGAACTGCTGGAGCTCTACGATTTCTACGCGCATGGCATGATCACCAAGCGCGAATTCCTGGACCGGGCGGGAAAGTACGCCGTGGGCGGGCTGACCGCCGCGGCGATCCTGGGCATGATGAGCCCGGACTACGCGCTGGCCGAGCAGGTCAGCTTCAACGATCCCGACATACTGGCCGAATGGATCACCTATCCCTCGCCGAACGGCCATGGCGAGATGCGCGCCTATTTCGTGCGTCCCACGGGACGTGAGAGCGCGCCCGGCGTGGTCGTTGTGCACGAGAACCGCGGCCTCAACCCTTATGTGCAGGATGTCGCGCGCAGGCTCGCCAAGGCGGGGTTCATCGCGATGGCGCCGGACGGGCTGACGCCGATGGGCGGCTATCCCGGCAATGACGAGGAAGGCCGCGCGCTGCAGCAGCAGGTCGATGGCGAGAAGCTGATGAACGACTTCTTCGCCGCGATCGACTTCCTGATGGCGCATGAGGAGGTCTCGGGCAAGGTCGGGATCACCGGCTTCTGCTATGGTGGAGGCGTGTCGAACGCCGCCGCCGTCGCCTATCCCGAGCTTGGCGCAGCCGTGCCCTTCTATGGCCGCCAGCCCGAAGCCGCCGATGTCGAGAAGATCCAGGCTCCGATCCTGCTCCATTACGGCGAGCTCGACGAGCGGGTGAATGCCGGCTGGCCCGCCTACAAGGAGGCGCTCGACGCCGCCGGCAAGACTTACGAAGCGCACATCTACGCGGGCGCGAATCACGGCTTCCACAACGATTCGACGCCGCGCTACGACGCCAAGGCGGCGGAACTCGCCTGGTCGCGAACGATCGACTGGTTCAACCGGTACCTGATCTGAGGCGAGGCGGGCGGGTGGCGAGCCACGAAGAGCCGGGCCTTGCCGCCTTCGGTGTTGGCCGGCGCCGGGGTCAGCCAGATCGGCTCGTCGGCGCGGTGACCGCCCCGGCGATACCCGGCAGCAGCGCGGCGAGCGTGATGAACGCGGGTGCGAGATATCGCGGCATGGCGGAGCTCTGTCCACAATGCCTGGAACCGGCCGCTGCGAGATGGCCGGAACCGGAAAAGGTTCCGGATCGGCCTCAAGGCATGGCATGACACGAAACCCCGCGCGAACACCGGGAGAGGGACGAGGCCCGGACGGTTGGCGAATTGCCGCGCTCCGGCGATCTCGGGTTTCTGCGGCCTCGTGTCTCGCTGGCCTCAGGCTTCGCGCGCCGCCGCTCTCGTGCGCGCGAGGATGTGCTGGATCTCCTCCGCCAGACGCTCGATGGCGATGGGCTTGGTCAGGAACGAGTCCATCCCGCGGTCGAGCGCCGCCTTCATGGTCTCGGCGGAGGTCCCGGCCGAAAGCCCGATGATCCCGGTCCGCCCGCCCGGACGCCCCATCTCCCGCCGGCGGATCTCGCGCGTCGCCTCGATCCCGTCGAGCACCGGCATCTCGACATCCATGAGAATGATGTCATACCCGCCCTTCTCCCAGGCCAGGATGGTCTCGCGGCCGTTCTCGACCCAGTCCACGGCGACGCCGATGCGCGCGAGAAAGCGGGTCATCAGGAAGGAATTGGTCTGGTTGTCCTCGGCGAGCAGGACCCGGCAGCGCTCGGCGGACAGATCCGGCAGCGGAGCGACCTCTGACACGGTCGGGGCGGCGGCGGCTTCGGCCACCTCCAGCGGCAGCTCAACCCGGAAGGTGGTCCCGATCCCGAGCCGGCTTTCGACGGAGATCTCGCCTCCCATGAGATCGACCAGCCGGCGCGTGATGGCGAGCCCGAGACCGGTCCCGCCGAAGCGCCGGGTGGTCGAACTGTCGGCCTGAACGAACGGCTGGAAGATCCGGTCGAGCGCGGCGGGCGCCATGCCGATCCCGGTATCGGCGACCGTCAGGACAAGCGTGCCCCGCCCGCCCTCGCCCGCGCGGAACGCGGCGGTGACAACGACACGGCCCGCCTCGGTGAACTTGATCGCATTGCCCACGAGGTTGAGCAGGATCTGCCTGATCCGCGAGACATCGCCCCGCAACCGGTCGAAGACGCTCTCGTCGCGGAAGCGAAGCGTCACGCCTTTGCCGGAGGCCATCGCACCGAACATCGCTTCGAGCTTCGACAGCAGTTCGGGCAGATGGAAGGCGGCGGTATCGATCGGCATCGATCCCGATTCGATCTTCGAGAGGTCGAGCACGTCGTTGAGGATATCCATGAGCGCCCGGCCCGAGCCGAGGATGGCATCGACCAGCTCGCGCTGCTCGGCCGTGAGTTCGGTCCGCACCAGGAGACTCGCGAGCCCGAGAACGCCGTTCATCGGCGTCCGGATCTCGTGGCTCATCGTGGCGAGGAAGGTGCTCTTGGCCCGGTTCGCGGCCTCCGTCGCGATCCGCCGCTCTTCGAGCGCCTGGCCCATCCGCTGCGATTCGCCGAGCAGCAGCGCGCATTCCGCAGCCTTCGCGAGCAGGCTGCGCGCAGAATTGTCCGGGCCGAAGTGAGAGCGGCGGTGCAAAAACCGGCCACGGTAGCGGCGGGATAGTCCGGCCGCGGGCGGAGTAAAATCCGGCCACCTATTTCCCTTCTGCATTGAACGCAGGAGGGAC
>NZ_JBKQWU010000059.1:0-19966 GCF_047275745.1 Amaricoccus sp. W119
GGGAGACCGTGATCGCGGGACGGCTCACCGCGCCGGGCGTGGGGTCCGGCGCCGAACCGCTCCGCTCGTCAGAAGGGACTGCCGATGACACGACTCTCTCCGCGATCCGCGATATGCCCGGCGGCGCGGTCGATTACGCCAGTTTCTATCCCGTGGGTTGCTGAAAGGACGAGCCTGCCGGCGGCGATGCTGGCGGCATTCGTCGTATCCGCGGCGCCGCATCCGGCCAGCGCCCAGTCGATCGCCGGCGAAGGCCCGTTCGCCGCGAATTTCGTCGGCTACGCGGAGGCCGAGGACGAGCCGCTTCAGGTCGGGCCGGACCGCTTCGTTGGCCTCACCAACTCGACGCTGACGGCGATGAACGCGGAAAATGCCGAGTATTTGCACAACCAGACCGGGCGCTGCGTCGGGACCTGGACGGTGGACAACGCATTGAAGACCTTCGAGCAGCATGTGAACTGCACCTATACCGACGCGGATGGCGATCAGATCTACGAGCAGGCGGATTTCGAGGCGCAGCCGCTCGGCGACACACCGGTCGGGACCGGCCGCTGGCTCGGCGGGTCCGGCAAATACGCGGGGCTGAGCGGCGTCTTCGAGATCCGCACCCGCACGCTCCGCTCGGCGCGCGCGGGGCTGGTGCAATACGTGGGCACCAAACAGGGCCAGTTCCGGCTCCCGGCGCCGGAGTGAATGCCGTTCGGAGCGCCTGTCCCGAGTGAGCAGATGGCGGTGAGCGCCGCCACGATGCGCGGAACGCGTCCGGATGCTTAACCCCTTCCGGGCGGCTGGATGACGCTTCGCCGGAACTCCGCTGGCGTGCGGCCGGTCCAGCCGCGGAACGCCCGCCCGAAGCTCGCCTCGTCGCCATAGCCGACGAGCCGGGCGACGCGTTTCAGCGGCAAGTCGCTTCGGCCGAGCAGGTCCTCGGCGCGCTTGCGCCGCGCCTCCGAGCGGAGCGCGATGAGCGAGGTTCCCTCCTCCCGCAGATGCCGCTGCAGGCTGCGTACGGAGATGTTGAGCCGCGCGGCCATCTCCGGCGTGTCGGCGGACCCGTTCGCCGCGATGAGCCGGATGATCCGCTGGGACAGCAGCCGGTCCTGGCGGTACTGCCGCGCCATGAGCCCGATCGGCCTGCCGAGCAGATGCCTGAGCGCGGCGTCGTCGCGCACGATCGGCAGACGCATGTAGCCCGCGTCGAAGCGGATGAGCGTCTCCGGCGCGTCTAAAGTGATCGGCCCGGGGAACATCCGGCCGTAGGCTTCGGCATGCGGCGGGGCTGGAAAGGGGAACTCCGTACCGGTCAGCGGTATCCGCGAGTCGATGAGCCAGCAGGCGACGCCGTGGAGATTGCGGAGCAGGCTCACGAGGCCGAACTCCCGCGAGACGCCGAGCGGCGCGCGTTCCCGGAGCGACACCACGCAATCGCCGGCCTCGATCCGGGGCGTCAGGCTCACGTCCTCGGTCAGCAGCCCGTGATGCCGGCACCAGCGCCTGAGCGCCACGTCGAGGGTCGGCGCGGTCAGCGACGCCCTGAGCAGCATGCCGTAGCTTCCCCAGGGCAGCCTTCGGGAGAACCAGCCGAGCGCCTCGTCGTCGAGTTCGCGCATCGCATGCGAGGAGAGGGCCTCGAAGGACCCGAGCGCGACCTGGCGCGCCGGATCGTGCGAGGCGATATCCTCCGGCGCGATGCCGGCGCGCAGCAGCGCCGGCCGACCGTCGAGTCCCCGGCGCATGTAGGCCGCGAGGATCGCCCGGACGAAGGCGGCGGGGACGCCGGGCCCTCCCTGAGGTTCGCGCATGGCTGGTCCTCGTGGCGCAAGCTTGGTGGCGCGATTTGCACAGGAATTGGCGGCGAATGCAATCGGAACAGAGGTAGTATCCCCATCAAGCGGAACCTATCGTGACGGAAAAGACAAGAAACGGGAGGAACTTTCGCAGATCGTCGTCGGTTCCCGGTCCAGTCCGGATGGCTGTGACATGGAAGGTCGACCGCCCGGACCGCCTTTTGGGGATCGGCGCGGCGAGGCCCGGCGGCACTCTGCGAACGAACCCGCGAACCCCAAAGCCGATCCCGCGTATCGCCCGGGCATCGGTCCAGCCAGGAGAGTGCAATGTTCGACGCCGTGATGAACTTCGGGCTCAGCGAGGAGATAGAGGCGCTGCGCGACATGGTCCGGCGTTTCGCGGCCGACGAGATCGCGCCTCGCGCCGCCGAGGTCGATGCGAAGAACGAGTTCCCCGCCGATCTCTGGCGGAAGTTCGGTGAGCTCGGCCTGCTCGGCATCACCGTGCCGGAGGAGGATGGTGGCGCCGGCATGGGCTATCTCGCGCATTGCGTCGCGATCGAGGAGATCAGCCGCGCCTCCGCCTCGGTCGGGCTCTCCTACGGCGCGCATTCGAACCTCTGCGTCAACCAGATGCGCCGCTGGGGCACGGCGGAGCAGAAGGCGAAATACCTGCCGAAGCTCATCTCGGGCGAGCATGTCGGCTCGCTCGCCATGTCGGAGCCCGGCGCGGGGTCCGATGTCGTCGGCATGCGGCTCCGCGCGGTGAAGCGCAACGACGGCTATGTGCTGAACGGCAACAAGATGTGGATCACCAACGGTCCCGACGCGAGCACGCTGATCGTCTATGCCAAGACCGACCCGGAGGCGGGCCCGCGCGGCATCACGGCGCTCATCATCGAGCGCGACATGGCCGGGTTCTCCACCGCGCAGAAGCTCGACAAGCTCGGGATGCGCGGCTCCAACACCTGCGAACTGGTATTCCAGGACTGCCTCGTGCCGTTCGAGAACGTGCTCGGCGAGGAGGGCAAGGGCGTCAACGTGCTGATGTCGGGGCTCGATTACGAGCGCGTGGTGCTCGCCGCCGGTCCGCTCGGCATCATGGCGGCGGCGATGGATATCGTCGTGCCCTACATCCATGAGCGCGAGCAGTTCGGCAAGCCGATCGGCACCTTCCAGCTGATGCAGGGCAAGATCGCCGACATGTACACGACGATGAACGCCTGCCGCGCCTATGTCTACGCGGTGGCGGCGGCCTGCGACCGGGGCGAGACCAGCCGGCAGGACAGCGCGGGCTGCATCCTCTACGCGGCCGAGAAGGCGACGCAGGTCGCGCTCGACTCGATCCAGTGCCTTGGCGGCAACGGCTACATCAACGAATTCGCCACCGGACGCCTCCTGCGCGACGCGAAGCTTTACGAGATCGGCGCGGGGACCTCGGAGATCCGGCGGATGCTGATCGGCCGCGAGATCTTCGAGCAGACGAAGTGAGGCGGCGATGACCCGGCTGACCAGCAAGCTCGCCCCGAACGGCCCGGATTTCCGCGCGAATGTCGCGCAGATGGAGGGCCTGCTCGCCGATTTCGGCGCGCTCGCCGACCGGACGATCCAGGGCGGCGACGAGAAGTCGCGCGCCCGCCATGTCGCCCGCGGCAAGCTCCTGCCGCGCGAGCGCGTCACCCGACTGCTCGATCCCGGGAGCCCCTTCCTCGAGATCGGCCTTTTCGCCGCGCACAAGGTCTATGAGAGCGAGATCCCGGCGGCGGGCGTCGTCGCGGGCATCGGCCGGGTCTCGGGCCGCGACTGCATGATCCTCTGCAACGATGCGACCGTGAAGGGCGGCACCTATTTCCCGCTCACGGTGAAGAAGCATCTCCGCGCGCAGGAGGTGGCGGAGGAGAACCGCCTGCCTTGCGTCTATCTCGTGGACTCGGGCGGCGCGAACCTGCCGAACCAGGACGAGGTCTTCCCCGACCGCGACCATTTCGGGCGGATCTTCTACAATCAGGCGCGGATGAGCGCCAAGGGGATCGCGCAGATCGCCGTCGTCATGGGCTCCTGCACGGCGGGCGGCGCCTATGTGCCGGCGATGAGCGACCAGACGATCATCGTCAAGGAACAGGGCACGATCTTCCTCGCGGGCCCGCCGCTCGTGAAGGCGGCGACCGGCGAGGTGGTCGATGCCGAGACGCTCGGCGGCGGTGACACGCATACGCGGCTCTCGGGCGTCGCCGACTATCTCGCCGAGAACGACGCCCATGCGCTCGCGCTCGCCCGGCAGGCGGTACGCAATCTCGGACTGCCGCCCGCGCCGTCGATCCCGGTCCGCGAGACCCAGGCGCCAGCGATGGACCCGAACGAGATCCTCGGCGTGGTTCCGGCGGATTCGAAGACGCCCTTCGACATCCGCGAGATCATCGGGCGGATCGTCGACGGCTCGGATTTCGAGGAATTCAAGGCGCGCTTCGGCACCACGCTCGTCTGCGGCTTCGCCCATATCGACGGGGTTCCGGTCGGGATCATCGCCAATAACGGCGTGCTCTTCTCCGAAAGCTCGCAGAAGGGCGCGCATTTCATCGAGCTCTGCTGCCAGCGCAAGACGCCGCTTCTGTTCCTGCAGAACATCACCGGCTTCATGGTCGGCTCGAAATACGAGGCGGGCGGGATCGCGCGCGATGGCGCGAAGCTCGTGAACGCGGTCTCCACCGCCGCGGTGCCGAAGGTCACGGTCATCGTCGGCGGCTCCTTCGGCGCGGGCAATTACGGCATGTGCGGCCGGGCCTTCGGGCCGCGGTTTCTCTGGATGTGGCCGAACGCGCGCATCTCGGTGATGGGCGGAGAACAGGCCGCGGGCGTGCTCGCGACCGTGCGCCGCGCCGCGATCGAGGCCCGGGGTGGCGCCTGGAGCACCGAGGACGAGGCCGCGTTTAAGCAGCCGGTGCTCGACCAGTTCGAGGAACAGTCGCATCCGCTCTATGCCTCGGCCCGGCTCTGGGACGACGGGATCATCGACCCGAGGACCACGCGCGACGTGGTGGCGCTCTCGCTCAGGGCGGCGCTGAACGCACCGGTGGAAGAGACGCGCTTCGGCGTGTTCCGGATGTAAGGGGGCGAAGATGTTCACGAAGATTCTCATCGCCAACCGGGGCGAAATCGCCTGCCGCGTCATCGAGACGGCCCGCAAGATGGGCATCGCCACCGTCGCGGTCTATTCCGACGCCGACGCCGAGGCGCGCCACCGCGTGCTCGCGGACGAGGCGGTCCATATCGGCCCGGCGCCGGTCTCCGAAAGCTACCTCAAGGGCGAGCGGATCATCGAGGCGGCCCGCGCCACGGGCGCCGAGGCGATCCATCCGGGCTACGGCTTTCTCTCGGAAAACCCCGAATTCGTCGAGGCGGTCGAGGCCGCGGGGCTCACCTTCATCGGCCCCTCCGCCGCGTCGATCCGTGCCATGGGGCTCAAGGACGCCGCCAAGGCGCTGATGGCCGAGGCGGGCGTCCCGGTCGTGCCCGGCTATCACGGCGAGCGGCAGGAGCCGGATTTCCTCGCCGCGGAGGCCGACAAGATCGGCTATCCGGTGCTGATCAAGGCCCGCGCGGGCGGCGGCGGCAAGGGGATGCGGCTGGTCGAGAAGCCCGGCGATTTCGCAGCCGCCCTCGAAGGCGCGCAGCGCGAGGGCAAGTCGAGTTTCGGCGATCCCGCGGTGCTGATCGAGAAGTACATCACCACGCCCCGGCATATCGAGGTGCAGGTCTTCGGTGATCGCCATGGCCGCGTCGTCCACCTCTGGGAGCGCGACTGCTCGCTGCAGCGCCGGCATCAGAAGGTGATCGAGGAAGCCCCGGCGCCGGGGATGCCGGCGGAGGTGCGCGCGGCGATGACCGACGCGGCGGTGCGCGCGGCGGAGGCGGTCGACTATTACAACGCCGGGACGATCGAGTTCATCGTGGACGGCTCCGGGCCGCTGCGCCCCGACGGGTTCTGGTTCATGGAGATGAACACCCGGCTCCAGGTCGAGCATCCGGTGACCGAGGCGATCACCGGTCTCGATCTGGTCGAATGGCAACTTCGCGTCGCCGCCGGCGAGCCGCTGCCGCTGGCGCAGGACGAGATCCCGCTCCTCGGCCATGCCTTCGAGGCGCGCATCTACGCCGAGGACCCGACGAAGGACTTTCTCCCCGCCCCCGGGCCACTTCTGCATGTCGCCTTCCCCGGGGGCGCGCGGATCGACACCGGTGTCGGCGGCGGCGACCGGATCAGCGCGCATTACGATCCGATGATCGCCAAGCTCACCACCCATGCCGGAAGCCGGACCGAGGCGCTGTTCCAGCTGCGCCAGGCGCTCGGGCGGACGCATATCGCAGGGACGGCGACGAACCTCGGCTTCCTGCAGGCGCTCTGCCTCGATCCCGATTTCGCGGCCGGGCGGATGGACACCGGGCTCATCGGGCGCAAGCAGGCGGCGCTGACCCATGTCGGCGCGCCCGATGACGCGACGGTGCTCTTCGCGGCGATGGCGGCGCTCGATCTCGATCCGGCGCGACCCTTCTTCGGCTTCCGGCTCTGGGGCTCGGCGAGCCGGCGGGTGGAGCTGATCGCCGATGGCGAGCTCGTTTCCCGCGACCTGCGCCTGCTCGGGCCGAACCGGATCGCGGTCGAGGAGGGCGACGGCTCGGTCGCCTTCGACGCGGTGAGCGTCGGCCCCGAGGGCATGCGCGCCCGTCTCGGCAGCCGCAACCTGCTGGCGCGGGTCGTGCGCGTCGGCAGCGCCGTCTCGGTCCTGCTCGACGGCCGCATCACCGATTTCTCGGTCATCGACCCGCTCGCGGTCGAGGCGACCGGCGGCGCGGCGGACAACCGGATCACCGCGCCGATGACCGGCCTTGTCCGTTCGGTGCCGGTCGAGGCGGGGTCGAGCGTCGCCAAGGGTGACATCCTCGTCGTGCTCGAGGCGATGAAGATGGAGCACAGCCTGCGTGCGCCTTCGGACGGCACAGTCGAGGCGGTGCATTGCGCGGTCGGCGACAATGTGGACGACGGCACGCTCCTCGTCGAATTCGCACCGGGCGAGCGCAAGCCCGAGGAGGAGGAGGCGCATGTCTGAGCACGTCACCGTCTACGAGGTCGGCCCGCGCGACGGGCTGCAGAACGAGCCCGCGATGGTGCCGACCGCCGACAAGATCGCGCTGATCGACCTCCTGTCGGCGACCGGCCTCACCCGGATCGAGGCGGCGAGCTTCGTCTCGCCGAAATGGGTGCCGCGGATGGCCGATGGCGCCGAGGTGATGGCGGGCATCCGGCGGGGGCCCGGCATCCGCTACGCCGCGCTGACGCCGAACATGAAGGGGTTCGAGGGCGCGCGCGCCGCCGGCGCCTCCGAGGTGGCGATCTTCGCCTCGGCCTCGGAAGGGTTCAGCCAGAAGAACATCAACTGCTCGATCGCCGAGAGCCTCGAACGTTTCGCGCCCGTCGCGGAGGCGGCGAAGGCGGCGGAGATCCCGCTCCGGGGCTATGTCTCCTGCGTCGTCGAATGTCCCTACGATGGCCCGATCGCGCCCGAGGCGGTGGAGCGCGTCACCGCCGCCCTGCTCGACATGGGCTGCTATGAGGTCTCGCTCGCGGACACGATCGGCCGGGCCCGGCCCGGGCAGGTGGACCGGATGCTCGCCCATGTGACGGCCGCCATCACCCCCGACCGGCTCGCCGGGCACTTCCACGACACCGGCGGCAACGCGCTCGCCAATGTCGAGGTCGCGCTCGGATACGGGCTCCGGACCTTCGACAGTGCCATCGGCGGGCTCGGCGGCTGCCCCTACGCGCCCGGTGCGAAGGGCAATGTCTCGACCCTGCCGCTTGTCCGGATGCTGGCCGCGGGCGGCTGGGAAACCGGGCTCGACATCGAGGCGCTGGAAAAGGCCGAGGCCTTCATGTTCGAGCGGGTCGCCGCCGCGCCGAAGGAGGAAGCCCGATGACCGAGACCATCCTGATCGCGACCGACGGTGAGGGCATCGCCACGGTCACGCTGAACCGGCCCGACAAGCACCATGCGATGAACGCGCGCATGATCGCGGAACTGACCGAAGCCGCGGCCGAACTCGGCGGCGACCCTGGCGTTCGCGCCGTCGTTCTCGCCTCCACCGGTCCCAGCTTCTGCGCGGGCGGCGATCTGGAGTGGATGCGGGCGCAGCAGGAGGCGGACCGCGCCGGCAAGATCGTCGAGGCGGGCAAGCTCTCGGCGATGCTCGCGGCACTCGACGCGCTGCCGAAACCGCTGATCGCCCGCGTTCAGGGCAATGTCTTCGGCGGCGGCGTCGGGCTCCTCGCGGTCTCGGACCTCGCGATCGCCGCCGAGGGGATCAGGATCGCCCTGACCGAGACGCGGCTCGGGCTCATCCCCGCCACCATCGGCCCCTTCGTCGTCGGGCGGATGGGACAGGGGTTCGCGCGGCAGGTGTTCTTCACCGGCAATACCTTCGGCCCGGACTTCGGCGTGCGCTCCGGGTTGATCCACGAGGTCTGCCCCGCCGAGGCGCTGGACGAACGTGTCGCGAAGCGAACCGCGGCGATCCTGAAGACCGCGCCCGGCGCGGTCGCCGCCGCCAAGGCGCTCTGCCTCGGGATAGGCACGGATCAGAAGGCCGATATCGCGCGATCGATCGAGGCGCTGGCCGATTGCTGGGAGAGCGACGAGGCGCAGGAGCGCATCCGCGCCTTCCTCGGCTGAACCATAGAAAACAGGGTCCCGGGAGGATCTCATGACCGACCTGAGCTACGTCTCCGGCATATCCGACACCCCGCTGCTCGGCCAGACCATCGGCCAGGCGCTGGACCGCGCCGCCGAGAAATGGGGCGGGCGCGAGGCACTGGTCTCGCCGTCGCAGGACGTGCGCTGGACCTGGGCCGAGTTGCGCGACCGGGCGGAGGCCTTCGCCGCCGGCCTGCTCGGCCTCGGTCTCGCACCGGGCGACCGGATCGGCATCTGGTCATTGAACCGCGCCGAATGGGCGCTGACGCAGTTCGCCGCCGCCAGGGCGGGGCTCGTGCTGGTGACGATCAACCCGGCCTATCGCCTCTCCGAGCTCGAATTCGCGCTCAACAAGGTGGGGTGCAAGGCGTTCGTCACCGCGACGGCGTTCAAGACCAGCGACTACATGGGGATGCTGACGACGCTCGCCCCAGAGCTTGCGACCGCGGCGCCCGGCAACCTGGTGGCGGAGCGGCTGCCGAAGCTCAGGACCGTGATCCAGATCGGCGGGCCGAAGGTCGAGGGCGCCATCGCCTTCGAGGACGTGGCGAGCCTCGGCGGACCCGCCGAACGGCAGCGGCTCGAAACCCTCGCCGGGACACTGCAATTCGACGATCCGATCAACATCCAGTTCACGAGCGGCACCACCGGTTCGCCGAAGGGCGTGACGCTCACCCACCACAACATCCTCAACAACGGCTATTTCGTCGGCCGCGCGCTGAAGCTCGGCGAAGAGGATCGGATCTGCGTGCCGGTGCCGCTCTATCACTGTTTCGGCATGGTGATGGGCAACCTCGCCGCGGTCACCAACGGCGCGACCATCGTCTATCCGGGCGAAGGTTTTGATCCACGCGTCACGCTGGAGACGGTGCAGGCCGAGCGTTGCACCGCGCTCTACGGCGTGCCGACCATGTTCATCGCCGAGCTTGACCACCCGGATTTCGAGAGTTTCGACCTCGGCTCGCTCCGGACCGGCATCATGGCAGGCTCGCCCTGCCCGATCGAGGTGATGAAGAAGGTGGTCGAGCGCATGAACATGCGCGATGTCACGATCGCCTATGGGATGACCGAGACGAGCCCGGTGAGTTTCCAGAGCGCGACCGATGATCCGCTGGAGGCCCGCGTCTCCACCGTCGGGCGCGTCCATCCGCATCTTGAGGTCAAGGTCGTCGATCTCGAAGGCCGGATCGTGCCGCGCGGCGAGCCGGGCGAGCTCTGCACCCGCGGCTATTCGGTGATGCGCGGCTACTGGGACGAGCCGGAGAAGACGGCCGAGGTGCTGGACGAGGCCGGCTGGATGCGCACCGGCGATCTCGCGAACCTCGACGCGCAGGGCTATTGCAACATCGTCGGCCGCATCAAGGACATGGTGATCCGGGGCGGCGAGAACCTCTATCCGCGCGAGATCGAGGAATTCCTCTTCACCCATCCCAAGGTCCAGTCGGTTCAGGTCTTCGGCGTCGCGGACCGGAAGTACGGCGAGGAGCTTTGCGCCTGGATCGTGGTCCGCGAGGGCGAGACGCTGGTGGAGGAGGAGGTGCGCGACTTCTGCGCCGGGCAGATCGCGCATCAGAAGATCCCGCGCTACGTCGAATTCGTCGAGGACTTCCCGATGACCGTCACCGGCAAGGCGCAGAAATTCCTCATGCGCAAGGATGTCGAGGAACGGCTCGGGCTCAGGGCCGAACGCACCGCCTGACGCGGGACCCCGCGGTCTCGGCCGGGGCGCCGGGAACCAGCGGGACGATTCACGAAAACCGACAGCTGACGAGAACGCCGAATGGCGAGTGCTTTCGCGCGCCGCGGGGCCGTGCCCGCTCGACGCGCGTGGACCAGTTCAACAAGGGAGGGAGAAACCATGCGAGACATCGATGTCCACAGGATCGTCGACGAGGCGAGGTTCAACGGTTACCACGGGGTCGTGCTGTTCTGGTGCGTCCTCATCCTGATCCTCGACGGCTACGATCTCGCCGTCGTCGGCGCGGCCATGCCCGCGATCATGGACGAGATGGGCGTGGACGCGGCGCAGGCGGGCTTCATGGCAAGCTCCGCGCTTTTCGGCATGATGTTCGGGGCGATCTCCCTCGGCACGCTCGCCGACCGGATCGGGCGCCGGATGGGGATATCGATCTGCGTCGCACTCTTCAGCGTCTTCACCGCCGCCTCCGGGCTCGCCGGTGACCCGATCACCTTCAGCGTCATGCGCTTCCTCGCCGGGCTCGGGATCGGTGGCGCGCTGCCGATCGTGACGGCGCAGATGGCCGAATTCGCGCCGGCGAAGCTGCGCGGGCGTCTCGTGACCCTCGCCTTCGCGGGCTATTCCATCGGCGGCATTCTCGTGGCGCTGACCGGCAAGCAGCTGATCGAGGCCTATGGCTGGCAATCGGTGTTCTTCGCGGCGCTGGCGCCCTTGGTCCTGATCCCGGTCATCCTGAAAACCATGCCGGAATCGATGCCGTATCTGATCCGCCAGGGCCGGGTCGACGAGGTGCGGCGAACCATCGGCAAGCTCGCGCCTGACGTTCCCCTCGCCCCCGATGCCCGTTTCACCCTGCCGAGCGCGGATCGCGCCACCAGCGCCCCCGTCGCGAAGCTCTTCGAAGGCGGCCGCGGCCTCAGCACGGTGATGATCTGGGTCGCCTTCTTCATGGGCCTCTTCATGGTCTATGCGCTCAGCTCCTGGCTCACGAAACTCATGGCGATGGCAGGCTACAGCCTCGGCTCGGCGCTGAACTTCGTCATCGTCTTCAATCTCGGCGCCATCATCGGCGCGGTCTCGGGCGGCTGGCTCGGCGACCGGTTCAACATCAAGACCGTGCTGATCCTGTTCTACGCCGCCGGCGCCGCCTCGCTGACGCTGATGGGGTATACGAAATCGACGGGGCTGCTCTTCGTCATCGTCTTCTTCGTCGGCGCCTCGACGCTCGGCACGCAGATCCTCGCCTATGCCTATGCCGGGTCGTTCTACCCGACCGCGATCCGCTCGACCGGCGTCGGTTTCGCCTCGGGGATCGGCCGTCTCGGCGCGATCGTCGGGCCGATCCTGATCGGCACGCTGGTGGCGCTGGAACTGCCGCTCGAGCAGAACTTCATGGCGATCGCCATCGCGGGAATGCTCGGCATGGCGGCGGTGCTGCTGATCGATCACCGGCTCGCCGCCTCGAACGCGGGGCGCGGCACGGGGCGCGACGCGGGGCCGGTCGGGCTCGAACCCTCGGCGCGATGACGAAGAACCCCGCGGGCGGGTCCGACCGCCCGCGGGGTTCCGATCCGCTGGATGATGCTGTTTCCGGCCGCGCGAGGCTCTCCGATCAGGAGAGCCCCGAAATCTGTCCGGGCGCCGGAGCGCCCCGGCTCATTCCGCCGCGTGCGCCGTCGGTCCCGCGGCCGGCTCGGCCCGCAGCGCATCGAGAAGTCCGGCCCGGCGGGTTTCCGCCTCGCGCATCGCCGCTTCCTTGACCGGGCCGAAGCCCCGGATCGCATCGGGCAGTGACAGGAGTTCGAGACAGAGGCCGAAGTTCTCGCCGTTCAAGCCTTCGAGGACGCGCGACACATCCGCCTCGTAGGACCTGATCAGCGCGCGCTCCGCCCGGCGCTCGGCGGTGTAGCCGAAGGGATCGAGCGGCGTGCCGCGCAGACCCTTCAGCTTCGCGAGCACCCCGAAGGCACTCAGCATCGAGGCCCCGAACTCGCGCTTTTTCGGACGGCCGTTCGCCGCGGTCCCCGGCAGGAACGGCGGGGCGAGGTTGAAGGACATCCGGAAGTCGCCATCGAACTCGGCCCCGAGCTGTTCGCGGAACTCGGGCCGGGCATAGAGACGCGCCACCTCGTATTCATCCTTGTAGGCGAGGACCTTGGCATGGTTATGCGTGACCGCGCGTACCAGCGCGTCCCGGTCGGCCGCCTGATGGGCGCCCGAGAGCCGGCTCTCCGCCGCCTTCGCGACCCGCGCCACGAGATCGCGGTAGCGGCGCGCGAGGCGTTTGCCCTGATACCGGGTAAGATGGCCCGCGCGATGCTCGATCAGCGCCTCGGTCGAGAGATCGGCAAGCGCCGGACGCGCCGGCGCGCTGATGCGCGCGGGATCATTGGCGAGCACGCGGCCCCAGCGGAACGCCTCGACATTGGCCTTCGCCGCGACGCCGTTGATCCCGATCGCCTCCTCGATGGACTCGGCGGCGAGCGGCACGAAGCCGAGCTGCCACGCATATCCGAGCATCATGATGTTCGCGCCGATCTCGTCGCCGGTCACGGCGCGGGTGATGGCGCCGAAATCATGGAAATGCTCACCGGAGCGCACGGCGTCCCGAACCACCTTCTCCACGCGCGCCTCGCGGAAATCGAAATCGCGCTTGCGCGTGAAATCCGAGACCGGCGTCACCTTCGCGTTCAGGACCGCGTGGGTGCGCGCCGGATCGCAGAGCCGGATGCCGTCCTTGCTCGCCGCGACCACGCTGTCGGCGGCGAGCAGCAGATCGGCCGTGCCGCTCGCGAGCCGGGGCGAGGTGACCGGCTCGCCGGCGTCGGCGATGCGGATATGGGAGAGCACCGCGCCGCCCTTCTGGGCGAGCCCTGCCATGTCGAGCAGCATCGGGTTCTTGCCCTCGACATGCGCCGCCATCGCGATCACCGCGCCGATCGTCAGAACCCCGGTGCCGCCGACGCCGGTGACGGCGATATTCCAGGTCCGGTCGAGCGCCGGAAGCTCCGGCACCGGCAGGTCGTCGATCGCGGGCAGCTCGGCCTTCGCGCCGCGCTGGAGCCTGCCGCCACGAACGGTGACGAAAGCGGGGCAGAAGCCCTTGAGACAGGAGAAATCCTTGTTGCAGGCCGACTGGTTGATCTGGCGCTTGCGGCCCATCTCGGTTTCCAGCGGATCGATCGCGATGCAGTTCGACTGCTCCGAACAATCGCCGCAGCCCTCGCAGACCTCCGGGTTGATCCAGACCCGCATGTCGGGGTCCTCCATCAGCCCGCGCTTGCGCCGGCGCCGCTTCTCCGCCGCGCAGGTCTGCACGAAGACGATCGCCGAGCAGCCGGGAACTTCGCGGATGGTCTCCATCACCGCGTCGATCTCGTCGCGGTGCCGGATGATCACCCCCGGGGCGAGCGCCTCGGCCGGATAGGCGTCGGGGCTTTCGGCCAGCAGATAGATCGGCGTGACACCCTCATGGTGGAGCTGATGCGTGACCCGCTCGGGGGTGAGCGGGCCGTCCACCGGCTGGCCGCCCGTCATCGCCACCGCGTCGTTGTAGAGCACCTTGTAGGTCACATTCGCCTTCGCCGCGACCGACTGGCGGATCGCGAGATGGCCCGAATGGAAGAAGGTCCCGTCGCCCATGTTGACGAACACATGCTTCTCATCGGTGTAGCGGCCAATCGCCGTCCAGGGCACGCCCTCGCCGCCCATATGCGTGAAGGTCTCGGTCCTGCGGTCCATCCACTGGACCATGAAATGGCAGCCGATGCCGGCGAGCGCGCGGGAGCCCTCGGGCACGCGCGTCGAGGTATTGTGCGGGCAGCCGGCGCAGTAGTGCGGCGTGCGGATCACGGGCGGGACATGATGCTCGGCAAGCCGTTCGCGCTCCTCGAAATAATGCAGCTTCTCGGTGATCCGCGCCCGCAGGCCCTCGTCGAAATCGAAGGTGAGCAGCCGCTCGGCGATGGCGCGGCCGACGGTCCCGACGGTCAGGCCCTTGGAATGCTTCAGGAACGGATGGTCCTGATGGTCGAACTTGCCGACGATGCGCGGCCGCACGTCCGGGCGCCAGTTGAAGAGCTGCTGCTTGATCTGGTTCTCGATGATCTCGCGGCGTTCCTCGACCACGAGCACTTCCTCGAGCCCTTCCGAGAAGTGCCGGATCCCCTCCGGCTCCAGCGGCCAGGGCATCCGCACCTTGTAGAGCCTGAGCCCGATCTCGCGCGCCTCCGCCTCGCCGATGCCGAGTTTCAGCAGCGCCTGGCGCACATCCTCGAAGGCCTTGCCGGAGCCGACGATGCCGAAACGCGCGCGCGGCGTGTCGAGCACCACCTCATCGACCCGGTTCGCGCGGGCGAAGGCGAGCGCGGCGTAGCCCTTGTGCTCCTGCAACCGCTCGTCCTGGACGAGCGGCGGATCGGGCCAGCGCAGGTTGAGCCCGCCGGGCGGCAGGTCGAATTCCGGGATCACGAACCGCCGCTCCTCGCCCGCGAGATCGACGACTGCGGTCGTCTCAACGGTATCGGAAATGAACTTCATGCCCACCCAGCAGCCGGAGAAGCGCGACATCGCGACGCCGAGCAGCCCGATCTCCACGAATTCATGGATCGAGGACGGATAGAGGCAGGGCATCAGCGCCGACATGAAGGCGTGATCGGACTGATGTGGGATGGAGGAGGACTTGCAGGTGTGGTCATCGCCCGCGAGCGCGAGCACGCCGCCGTGGCGCGAGGTGCCGGCGGCGTTGGCGTGTTTGAACACGTCGCCCGAGCGGTCGACGCCCGGACCCTTGCCGTACCAGATCCCGAGCACGCCGTCCTTGTTCGCGCCGGGCGAGAGCCCGACCTGCTGCGAGCCCCAGACGGCGGTCGCGGCGAGATCCTCGTTCACGCCGGGCTGGAAGGCGATGTCGAGCGGTTCGAGATGCGCGCGCGCCTTCATGAGCTGCTGGTCGTAGGCGCCGAGGGGCGAACCGCGGTACCCGCTGATGAAGGCCGCGGTATTGAGACCCTCGGCGCGGTCGCGTCGCATCTGGACCATGGGCAGACGGACCAGCGCCTGGATGCCGGTCATGTAGACCGCGCCCGATGTGGCGAGGTATGTGTCGTCCAGGGTGATCGCCTTGTTCATTCTGGACCTCCTGTGGCTTCCGGCGGACGAGACACGGCTCGCGCCCGGCTGCCCGCAGTATACTCCGGAAAAGCCGGGACGCGGTCGCGTTCCTGCGCGCGCTCATCGACTCTTGACGCGACAATGTCCTAAAATGATCGTCAGGAGCGCCGCTTTGTCACGTCGATGCTTTTGGTTCGGAACCAGCGTTCCAACGGGCCGCGAATCGCCGCGCGGTGGTCAGGGGCAGGAGTGTCAGCGAGGGAGGTTCGATTGGAAAGCATCCGGCTCGACGACGCGGACAGGCGAATCCTGCGGGAGATCCAGCGGGAACCGGAGCTCACGATGCGCGACCTCGCCGACCGGGTGGGGCTCAGCCACACGCCCTGCTGGCGGCGCTTGCGGCGCCTCGAGGAAGCCGGCGTCATCAGCGCGAAACGCCACGTCGTCGACGCCAAGGCCGCCGGATTCCACGTCACGGTGTTCTGTTTCGTGAAGATCAAGGAGCACCGGCGCGAGAAGCTGCGCGAGTTCGAGGCCGCCGCGCGCAAGGTCCCGGAGATCATCCAGTGCTTCTCGATCAGCGGAGAATACGACTACGTGCTGCAGGTCATCGCGCATGGCGTCGACGAATACGAACAGACGGTCAAGGACTCGATCGTCGAACTGCCGAACATCCTGTCGATCAATACGAGCTTCACCCTGAACCGGATCAAGTCGACCCTGCTCGTACCGATCTGAGCGGCCGGCGAACCGAAGGTCCGGCGCGCGATTCCGACCGCGGTCTCAGACCCGGCGTTCGATCACCTCGATGAGGTCGCCGACGCATTTCAGCCCCGCGATGTCGCGGGTGCTGAAACGGATACCGAACTCGTCCTCGGTGGCATAGATCAGCGTGATATGGGTGACCGAGTCCCAGGCCCGCACGTCGTCGGCGGTCATTTCCGGCCTGAGGACGAGATCCTCGTCACCAAAGGTGGCCCGGAACACTTCGGTCAATCGTTCGACAACATCGGACACTGCGTCACCCTTGATGCCAGGAAACTTCGATCGGAACGTCGGGGGAGAGGAGCGCGCCGGGCGCCGCGGTCCAGCGCACGGCGCCGTCGGACTCGCGGCTCTCGTCGCCGAAGCCGAGACGGGGGTAGAGATCGGCGACCATGCCGTTGCGCTCGGTCGGGATGTAGAGACCCTCGACACGGACGCAGCCCGCAGCCCACGCGAGACGCGCCAGTTCGGCGACCACGACGGCCTCCATGCCGCGGCCGAGCACGCGGCAGCTCATGAGCAGCGTATCGATCTCCAGCACGCGCCCGTCGGGCGCGTCCCGCTCGATGCCGATGGCTACCGAGATCAGTCCGTGGTCGGCGAACCGGTCGGCGAGGCGGGCCCAGATCCCGTGAGTGCCGGGACGCGCCAGCAGTTCCTCGACCGCGGCGACGGTGCGCCTCCGGGTCGTCAGGTTGAACTGGTTCGTCTTGTTCATGAGCTGGACCACCCGGCTCATGTTGAGTGCGTCGATCCGGCCGAAGAGCGCCCGCATGCCGAGCCCCGCCTGGTATTCCTCGATTGATCCGGCGGAGGCCTGAAGCGCGAGCGCGTTCGCCCGGGCGCGATACTGCTCGGCCCGCGCCCGGTCGTTCGCGGTGAAGGCCGAGGGTTCGAAATAGGGATATTCCTCGATCGCGCGGCGGAACCCGGTCGGGTCCTCCGGCATGAGCGGCACATCGACCTCGGGCAGCGCCCGGCGCACCTCGGCGCGCTCGTAGGGGTTGTCGTCGAGGAAGGTGAGCGAGTCGAGGCCGAGGTCGAGGGTCGCCGCGATCGCGCGCAGATTCGCCGATTTCGGCTCCCAGTTCGCCACGAAGGCGGCGAAATCGTCCTCGCGCAGCACCATTTCGGGATGGTCGCGAAAGGCCGCCCGCGCCACCGCCTCGTCGTTCTTGGAGCAGACCGCGAGCAGGATGCCCCGGCCCTTCAGCTCCCTCAGGGCGAGCTGGAAATCGACGAAGGCCTCGCCGTCGGGACCGTCGCCGAGCACGATGCCCTCCACCCCGTCGTCGCCGATCACGCCGCCCCAGAGCGTGTTGTCGAGATCGAGCACGAGGCAGCGGCGCGAGAAGCCGACCCGCGCGGCCAGCACGGCGGCGGTATGGCGGGCGAGGAGCGGCAGGGCCTCGGGACCATAGGGCATTTTCGCCATGTACCAGCCGCGGTCGTCGAAGAAGGCCCCGGCGCCGAGCCGTCCGGCGAGCGCCTGGACGCTGATGAAGCCGACATCCTGCTCGGTCGCGAGACCTGCGAGCCGCCGGTTGATCCGCGCCGTGACGGTCCGCCGCGATCCCGCGAGGCCGGTGGCGTAATGCCCGAGCGGATCGCTCCCCGGGGTTGCGAAACCGTGCTGGATGATGATCGGCGAGGCATTCGCCCGCAACGCGCGCCAGACGCCCGCCCAGCGTTCGACCGCCGCCTCGGTATCGGTGTCGGGCGTGTCCGAGAACGGCTCCAGCCCGAGCGCGCGATGATCCGGCGCGAGGATGACGACATCGGGCCGGCTGGCATGGAGCGGGGAACCCGGATCGAGCGTGGCGTTGAAGTACTGCCCGAAATCCGGCTCCTCGATCTCGAGGGCGAGCCCGAGGCGCGCGGCGGCGAGACGGAGCAGCGCGCCGAAGGTGCGCGTCGTCCAGGTCCCGACCAGCGCGACCCTGAGCCGGCGCCGTATCCGGGGCCAGGTCTCCGGGGGGCAGCGGTCGAGGATGCTGACCGCCGACCACCAGGTCCTGAAGCTCGGCGCCGCGTCGGCCACCGGCATCAGCCAGGCGGCCGCCGCCTCGGGCCGGCCAGCCTCCAGATGCGCGCGGGCGAGGCGGACGCAGAGGCCGCCGCGGGGAATCTCGCTCATCCGCGCGGCTTCCTCATAGGCCGAGGCGGCCTCGTCGTAGCGATGCTCCGCGAAGAAGCGGTTCCCGGTCTCCTTCAGCTCCGCGAGGGAGGAGGCGCGCGGATTCATGCGTTGCCCGCCCGCGCCGCCGTGGCCGGTTCCGTCGACGCGGCCCTGGGCGGGGGCGCCATGATCCGGGGCGGTGGCATCGCCACCACGCTGCCGGCGGGGACGTTCATCATCACGACGGCGTTCGACGCGATCTTCACATCGTCGCCGATCGAAACCGTGCCCGCTATGATCGCGCCGGCGCCGACCTCGACCCGGTTGCCGAGCGTCGGCACGTTGCCGAGCCCGCGTTGCCCCGCGAAGCCGATCGTGACGCCCTGGCGGATGATGCAATCGTCGCCGATTCGCGCGCGGGAGTGGATGATGATGGCGCTGTGGTTCGCGATCTTGAGCCGGCGCCCGATCGTCGCGCTGGAATAGAGCGAGATGCCGAAGCAGTTCCGGATGAAATAGGCGGGAATGGCGAGCACCCGGCGCAGGATCGCCCGCGGCAGCCTCGGCCGCCCGTTGAGCCAGACGCCGCAGCGATAGACGGCGAGCGCGAGAAACCCCGGCGTCAGGACGGTGATCTCGCGCGTCGTCGAATGGATCGCGTAATCCTCCTTCAGAAGGCCCCACAACTCCCCGAAGGTGTCGATCGTCGGAAGCGCGCGCGCGACCGGGGCGTCGTGCCCCGTCGTATCCTTCATCCCAATACCCACCACGATGACGCCAAGCGGCATTCACCTCGCAGCTAACTGGCAAGCCCGCGACGATGCAAGCGTTCCGGGGCGGTATGGTGTCCCGCCGCCGGCGCGGCGCCGAAGACCGCCGGTGACATGCCCCCGATGCCATGCGCCGATGCCCGAAAAAGCGGCGCCTGACCCCGAATCCGCCCGTTTTTCGTTCGCGGAGAGTTGAAGCCGTGATCCGTTACCTGCCGGGTGGGCGGCGGGTGTTTCCGCCGACGTTCCCCACGGGATGTCGGCGCGGGTACCGCCGGTACCTCGCCGGGTCGCCTCCGGGCGGTATCCCGGCGGTGCGAATCCGCTGCCGCTTCCTCGCTCCGGTCGCTTGACCCGATGTTAGCAGGGAGCGGGTTCGATTCCCAGCGCCGGAACGAATGTGTCCTCGCGGTCCTCCGGTCCCGAGCGTGACGCGAGGATACAGTGGTTTCGATGCATGCGTACATGACGGATCGGCGCTTCGCTGGCATGAAGGGGGGATCATGCTCATGGAGGTTAGCCATGACGCATTTCTCCTTCGCCCAGGTGATCCGGGGCGCGCTGACCGGCCAGAAGAACTGGACGCCGCAGTGGCCCGACCGCGAGCCGAAGGCGGCCTATGACGTGGTGATCGTCGGTGCCGGCGGGCATGGGCTCGGCGCCGCCTACTACCTCGCGAAGGAGCACGGGATCACCAATGTCGCGGTGATCGACAAGGGCTGGCTCGGCGGCGGCAACACCGGGCGCAACACCACGATCATCCGCTCGAACTACCTCTACGACGAAAGCGCCCGGCTCTACGACCACGCCCTCGACCTGTGGGAGAACCTGTCGCAGGACCTGAACTACAACGTCATGTATTCGAAGCGCGGCGTGCTCATGCTCGCCCACAACGTCCACGACGTTCAGTCCTTCCAGCGGCATGTGCATTCCAACCGCCTGAACGGCGTCGACAACGTCTGGCTGTC
>NZ_JBKQWU010000060.1:0-19290 GCF_047275745.1 Amaricoccus sp. W119
GGTTACAAGTCCCACATCAACATCGACAGGACCCACGGTCTGATCCGGAAGTGGACTGTGACCGGTGCCGCGCGCCACGATGGCCGGGAACTCGCAGGGCTGCTCGACAAGGCGAGGGCGTGGAGCTTGCTGGTGAGGCCCCCGCGGGAACGTCCCATGCCACCATCGTCCCGAGCCCCCTTTTTCCCGTGGCCCCGTGCTGGTGGACGCGGACACAGGTGGAATCGATCATGACGATGCCGCCGTCGCAAGCTTCGGACACCGCTCGCAGGAGCCGATCCCAGACACCGGCCTTCCGCCAGCGCACGAAGCGGTTGTAGCAGGTGGTGGGTGGGCCGTAGCGCTCCGGGATCTCCGACCAGGGCGATCCCGTCCGGAACCGCCACAGGATGCCGTTCAGAACTCGGCGGTCATCAACACGGGGAACTCCGCGCGGCTTGTTCGGCAACAGAGGCGAGAGGATCGACCATTCATGGTCGGTCAGTTCGTACCGGCGACGTGTCATTCAGGGCTCCCTCAGTTTCGAGCCTTGAATCAGCCACACAGCAAAACGCCAACCAGATTTATGGGTTTGCCGCCTAGACCTCGCCCGCAACGCCCAACGGCTGTTCGCAAGCCCGGAACCGCGCGAAAAACGCCGCCTGCTGAACTTCGTGCTATCGAACTGCACTTAGGAGGGTGGTGAAGTCGTCGCCACTTTCCGCCAACCGTTTGATCTGCTCGCTGAAACGGCAACCGTCGCCGCCCGCATCGAGGCGGCTGAAACACCGAAATCGTCGAAAAGCGAGATTTGGCTGGGGCGGCAGGATTCGAACCTGCGAATGACGGTACCAAAAACCGTTGCCTTACCGCTTGGCGACGCCCCAATCGGGCCGTGTTCTAGTGCTCCGGGGGCGGCGGGACAAGAGGAAACGGGTCGGCGGAGCGGGCAGGGAGGTCGCGCTCGCGGCCGTCTCGCGGGAGCGCTCTCGCCACGCCATGTGCCATGCCGCGTACGGGGTCCCGCGCAGCGCCGCCGTGCCTCAGACGGCGAGGGGATCGGATTTCGCGAGCCGGTCGAAGGCGGCGAGGCTTGCGATCAGGGCGGGCATGCGGTCGAGGTGGATCATGTTCGGCCCGTCGGAGGGCGCGTTGTCCGGGTCCTCATGCGTCTCGATGAAGATCGCGCCGACGCCGATCGCCGCCGCCGCCCGCGCCATGACCGGGGCGAATTCGCGCTGGCCTCCCGATGACGACCCCTGGCCGCCCGGCTGCTGCACCGAATGGGTCGCGTCCATCACCACCGGATAGCCGGTCCGCGCCATGATCGGCAGCGAGCGCATGTCGGCGACCAGCGTGTTGTAGCCGAAGGAGGCGCCGCGCTCGCAGAGCAGGATGCGCTCATTGCCGGTGGAGGCGATCTTGGCCGCGACATTGACCATGTCCCAGGGCGCGAGGAACTGGCCCTTCTTCACGTTGATCGCCGCGCCGGTCTTGCCGGCAGCCAGCAGGAGGTCGGTCTGGCGCGAGAGGAAGGCCGGGATCTGCAGCACGTCCACGGCCTCGGCGACCGGCGCGCAGTCCTCCGGCAGATGCACATCCGTCAGCACCGGACAGCCGATGCGTTCGCGCACGGCGGCGAGGATCGCGAGCCCTTCCTCGCGTCCGATGCCGCGCTTCGCGTCGAGCGAGGTGCGGTTCGCCTTGTCGTAGCTGCTCTTGAAGATGAAGCCGACCCCGGCCTCCGCCGTCGCCTTCGCCACCACCTCGGCGATCATCAGGCAATGGTCGAGACTCTGGATCTGGCAGGGTCCGGCGATGAGGGTGAAGGGATTGGCGTTGGAGACCTCGATCGCGCCGATCCGGACGGATTTCGCTTCAGTCATGCGCGCCTCCCTTGCTCAGGGCATCGATAGCGCGCGCGCGGAGCGCGTGTAAACCCCGGGTGGGGTGACAACGGGGTGGCGGGTGACAACGGTGTGGCGGGTGACAAGGGCGTGCGCCGGCGCTAAGCCGCCCGGACGCGGAGCATTCGGTGGAGCGGTGAGATGGACGAGACGGCGATCGATCGCGCCTTCCGCGCGATGGAGGCGGAGCCGGAGAACGCGGCGGCGCGCGCACGCTTCCATGAGCGTGTGCTCGACGCGGAACTGCATCTGCTGCTCGAGGAGGAGCCAGCGACCGCCGAGCGCCTGCGTCCGTGGATCTTCGAGATCCCGGAGGGCCGGTTCGTGCTCGCCTTCGACCGCGACGCGCGGCTCGCGGCCTTTCTCGCGGAGCCGATGCCCTGCGCGGTGCTCGCGGGGCGGCGGCTCGTCGAGATGGTCGCGGGGCATGGGCTCGGGCTCGGGCTGAACCTCGGTGACGCGCCCTCGGCGACGCTTCTGCCGGCCGAGGCGGTGGACTGGCTCGCGACCATGGCCGGGCGCGCGCCGGAACGGGTCGAGAGCGCCGCCCGCCGGCTCGGCCCGCCGGGGTCGGCGACGCCCGCGCTGATCGAGGCGCTCGATCACAAGCTCGCGGCGATGGCCGGGGTGATCGGCGCCGCGCATCTCGTCGAGGCGGAATACGCGGACGGCACGCGCGCGCTTCTGCTCCGGCTCGCCGGGGTGGCGGACGGAGCCTAGGCCGGGGTCGCTGCGGGCATCGCCGAGATGGCGCGGCTAGGGGGCGCGGCCAGCCTCGACGTCGCCTTCCTCGCCGGGGGCGCGCCGGCTCTGGCGACCGCGCGCGCGCGCGGGCTCACCTTCGAATTGCCGCCGGTCCGGGCGCCCGAGCCGGCGGAGCGGCCGGTGCCGCCGGGCATGGACCCCGACCGGCCGCCGATCCTGCGGAGGTAGCCGCTCCCCGATGCCGGCTGCCCGCCGCCATGAACCGGAGCGGCCGGCCGCCGCTCAGTACCCCTGCGCGCGGTCCACGCGGTAGAGCAGCGCGTCGCCGTCCTGATCGCGCCGGATGTTGAGCGCGATCGTCTCGGAGGCGGTGTCGGCGCGGGTCTCGGACGCGACATGCGGCGTGACCGTGATCTTCGGATGGCTCCAGAACGGATGATCGGGGGGCAGGGGCTCGACGCGGAAGACGTCGAGCGTCGCATGGGCGAGCTGGCCGGAGTCGAGCGCGTCGATCAGCGCCTGATCGTTCAGGACGCCGCCCCGTCCGGTGTTGATGAGAAAGGCTCCCGCGGGCAGGAGCGCGAGCGTGCGCCGGTTCAGGAGGTTCTCGGTCGCGGGCGTGCTCGGCAGCAGCGAGATCAGGATGTCGCTGCCCCGGAGCAGGGTTTCCAGCCCCTCCTCGCCGGAATGCGCCGGGATGCGGCTTTCCTCACGCGGCGTGCGACTCCAGCCCTCGACCTGAAAGCCGAGATCGGTGAGTGCCTGGGCGACATCGGCGCCGAGCGCGCCGAGTCCCAGCACGCCGACGCGCCGGCTGGAGGCGAGCGGGGGCACGATCTCGTTCCGCCACACCCCGTCCTGCGCGGTGATATGCGCGTCCATCCCGAGATGGTAGCGCAGCACATGGCCCGCCACGTATTCGATCATGCCCTGGGTGAGGCTCGGATCGACCATGCGGCAAAGCGGCGCGGTCAGCGTCGGATTGGCGAGCGCGTGCTCGACGCCCGCCCAGAGGCTCAGGACCGCGCGCAGCTTGGGAAAGACGGAATAGTCGGTGACCGGCCCGTTCGGATGGTAGATCACGTATTCGATCTGCTCCGCCGCCTCGGGGTCGGTCGTCAGGGTGATGTCGAGCTCCTCCGCCGCGAAAGCCTGGCGGAGATGCGGTGCGTATTCCTCCACGACGCTCTCCGGCGCGGAGATCAGTACCTTGATCGGCATGTGGTGCTAGCCCCTCTCGCGTGGCCGATGGACATGCGCGCTCTGCGCGAGGCCGAAGGCGGCGAGCAGGACCAGCATCGCCGATCCCCCGTAGGAGACCAGAGGCAGGGGCACGCCGACCACCGGCATCAGGCCCATGACCATAGCCATGTTGACGGCGAAGAACAGGAAGAAAGTCATCCCGATCCCGCCGGTCAGGAGCGCGCCGAAGCGGTCGCGATTGCCGATCGCGCTCAGAGCGCAGAAGACGATGACGAGGGTGAAGAGGATCAGCAGCGCCACCGTGCCGAGGAAGCCGAACTCCTCCGCGAGCGTCGTGAAGATGAAATCGGTGTGCTTCTCGGGCAGGAAGTTGAGCCGGCTCTGCGTGCCCTGCATGAAGCCGCGGCCCGCCCAGCCGCCGGAGCCGAGCGCGATCTTCGCCTGGGTGATGTGATAGCCGGTGCCGAGCGGGTCGCTCGACGGGTCGAGGAAGGTGTCGATCCGGTTGAACTGGTAGTCGCGCAGGAGCTGCCAGTCGGTGCCGCGCGACCGGAGGACCAGCGTGACGAGCCCGGCGGCGCCGGCGGCGGCGGCGGCGAAGTACCAGATCGAGACCCCGGCGAGGAACATGACCGCCGCCCCGCCCGAGAGCAGCATGATCGAGGTGCCGAGATCGGGCTGCGTCATCACGAGGAAGACCGGGGTGAGGATGAGGGCGATCGGCGGGATCATCCAGAGCGGACGCGAGACCTTCGCCGGGTCGAGCCAGGCGTAATAGGCCGCGAGCAGCAGCACGAGCGCGATCTTCATCATCTCGGAGGGCTGGAGCACGATGAAGCCGAGGTTGATCCAGCGCTGCGCGCCCATGCCGACATGGCCCGCCATCTCGACATAGAGCAGCAGCCCGAAGGAGACGAGATAGGCGAGCGGCGAGACGAGCTTCCAGAAGCGGATGTCGATCATCGCGATCACCAGCATGACGCCGATCCCGAAGCCGAACCGCGTCATCTGCGCGCGCGCCCAGGGGTCGAAGGAGCCGCCCGCCACGGAATAGAGCATCATGAAGCCCATTCCCGCGACGGCCGTCAGCAGCAGGACCAGCGGCCAGTGCACCGCGAGCAGTTTCGCCGCGCCCCGCGGGGCACCGGCGAGGCGGCCGTTCGTGTCCCGCGCGCTCATGCCCGGTCCCTCGGGTTCGCCGAGGGGGCCGCGCCCGCGTCGGCCGCCGGCATCCTCGCGCGCTGCTCCTCGATCGCGTCGCGCTGCTCGGGCGGGTAGGCGTCGAGCGGGGGCAGGCCGCCGTGGAGCGCGTAGAGCAGGATGTCGCGCGCGATCGGCGCCGCGACCGCCGAGCCGCCGCCGCCATGCTCGACGATCTGCGCGATCGCGTAGCGCGGCTTGTCATAGGGCGCGTAGGCGATGAAGAGCGCGTGGTCGCGGCGGTTCCAGGGCAGTTGGTCGTTGCGGGTGACGCCCTTGGCGCGCTCGGCGGCGGTGATGACGCGAACCTGGCTGGTCCCGGTCTTGCCCGCCATCAGCATCGCGGGATCGACGATGCGCGAGCGGTAGGCCGTGCCTTCGTTCGAGACGGCGAACATGCCGTCCCGCACCCGGTCGAGATGGCGCGGGTCGAGGCCGAGGCTCCCGGGCGGCTCCACGGGCAGATCGACGCCGCCGATCGCCTTGACAAGCCGCGGCACGACCTCGTTGCCGGTCGCCACCCGCGCCGTCATCACCGCGAGCTGCAGCGGCGAGGCGAGCGTGAAGCCCTGGCCGATGCCGTAGTTGAAACTGTCGCCGACGGTCCAGCTTTCCTTGCGCGCCGCCTTCTTCCAGGCGCGGTCGGGCATCAGCCCACCGGCGACCGCGGGCAGCGGCAGGTCGTGTCGGGTGCCGAGGCCGAGCCGGCGCGCCATCTCGGAGATCGCATCGGCGCCAACGCGGCGGGCGACCTCGTAGTAGTAGCAGTCGCAGGACTGCGACAGGCTCTTGCGCAGATCGACGCGCCCGTGGCCGCCCTTCTTCCAGCAATGGAACCGCCTGTTGCCGAGCTGGGTGAAGCCGGGGCAGTTCACCCGGTCGCGCGGCGCGATCACCCCGGCGGCGAGGCCCGCGAGCGCCACCACCGGCTTGAAGGTCGAACCGGGCGGGTAGGTCCCCGCGACCGCCTTGGAGGCGAGGGGGCGGTACTCGTCGTTCAGGAGCCGGTTCCACTCGGCGACGCCGATGCCGAAGACGAAGCTGTTCGGGTCGAAGCCGGGCGCCGAGGCGAGCGCCATGATGTCGCCGTTCGTGACATCGATCACCGCCGCCGCCGCGCTCTCGTCCGCCATCCGGTCCATCGCATAGCGCTGGAGCCCTTCGTCGATCGTGAGCGCGACGCTCTCGCCGGCGGTGCCCTCGACGCGGCCGAGCTCGCGCATCACGCGGCCGGCGGCGCTGACCTCGATGCGGAGCGTCCCGGCCTCACCCCGCAGCGCATCCTCCATCTTCTGTTCGACGCCGGTCTTGCCGATCTGGAACCTCGGTATGCGGAGCACCGGATCGGGGTTCTCGATCTTCGAGAGGTCGGATTCCGAGACCGGCCCGACGTAGCCCACGACATGGCCGGTATCGCGGCCGAGCGGATAGTGGCGGCTCAGCCCGACGTCGGCGACGATGCCGGGCAGGACCGGGGCGTTGGCGGAGATCCGCGCCACATCCTCCCATGCGAGATGCTCGGCGATCACCACCGGCACGAAGGCGCTGCGCGTCGTGATCTCGCGCAGCGTGCGCGCGCGGGTCTCCGCGTCGATCGGGATGATCCGGCCGAGACGGTCGAGAACGTCCGCGGGATCATCGACCTGTTCGCGCACCAGCGACACGCGGTAGTTGCGGCGATTGATCGCGAGCGCGACCCCGGCGCGGTCGGTGACGATGCCGCGCTCGGGCGGGATCAGACGCAGGTTGATCCGGTTCTCGTCGGCGAGCATCGCGTAATGCTCGTGCTGCGCGACCTGGAGATCGCGCATCCGCCAGCCGAGCACGCCCACGACGCCGAGCTGGACGCCGAGCAACATCAGGCCCCGGCGCGAGATCAGCGACTTCGGCGCCTCGGTCATGACCGGCGCTCCGCATCGGTCGGGGATCCGCGGGCGGGCGCGGGGCGGAGGAGCCAGCCGACGAGAGCCGCGACGAAAGGATAGGCGACGGCGGTCGCGAGCACATGGCGGCGCAGCCCGCCGAAGCTCGGCCCTTCGGCGAGGGTGAGCTTCAGGACGAGCAGCATGGCGAGCATCATCAGCGCGAAGGCGGTCGCGGCGACGAGCCATTCCCGGAGCAGCGACCAGTCGCGCCCGGCGCCGCCCGGCGCGCGGATCAGCGCGGCCACCACGAGGAGCCCGAGCGCGCCGAGCCCGGGCGGGCGTGACAGCATGAGGTCGGCGAAGAGGCCGAGTGCGAGAACGACAAGGGCCGGTGCGACGGCCGGTGCGCGAACCACGCAGGCGACGAGCAGGCAGTAGAGCAGATCGGGCGCCGCCGCTTCCCGGCCCGGCGCGAGCGGCACGAGCGCGACATGGATCGCGACGAGGCCGAGGAGCGGCGGCAGCGCGCGGCGCGGCCAGACCCCGCTCCGGGGAGCGCCCGGGCTCATGGCACCGTCTCCGCCGGAACCGGGGCGGCTTCCGCGGCGCTTCCGGTGCCTTCGGGGGTGGGGGCGGGGGCGGGCGGATCGGGCACCCGGGGGCCGATCAGATCGCCGGGACCGGTCACGAGGGGCGCCGGTGCGCGGCGGAGCAACCGGACGAAGGCGAGGCCGGTGTAATCGGCCGCCAACCGGACGCGCTGGCGGCCGTCCGGCGTGACCGTCACCTGACCGACCAGCACGTCGGCCGGAAAGAGCCCGCCGTCGCCCGAGGTCACGACGCGGTCGCCCGGCCGGATCTCGTCCGCCTGGTCGAGAAATTCGAGCACTGGCGCCGCCGTCATGTCGCCGCTCAGGATGGCGCGCGCGCCCGAAGGCAGGATCGTGACCGGCACGCGGCTCGATGAATCGCTCAGGAGCAGGACCCGGGCGGATCGATCCGCGACGCCGGCGACACGGCCGACGAGCCCGAGCCCGTCCACCGCCGCCGCGCCATCCGCCACCCCGTCGGCGGCGCCGACATTGATCGTGACCGAACGGCGGAACGGGCTGCCGGCATCGGCCATCACCTCGGCGGTGACGAAGCTGAGCCGGGGGTTGAGTCGCACGCGGTTCAGCGCGAGCAGCCGGGCGTTCTCCTGTTCGAGCCTGAGCGCCACCTCGCGCCAGGCCTGCATCCGCCGAAGCTCGCGCCGGAGTTCCTCGTTCTGCTCGTGCACCCGCGCGTAGGAGCGCAGGTCCGAGATCATCCGGCCCGCCGCGGCGATGGGGCGCAGCGTCCAGTCGAAGCTCGGCACGAAGGTATCGACGAGGCTGGCGCGGAACTGTTCCACCCGGGCGTTGTCGATGCGCCAGAGCAGGAAGAGCCCGAGCATGAGCACGGCGAGGATGCCGATCAGGATCCGGCGCAACGCGCCGAGATAATCCGGAGATGCATCGTTACGGAGCGCCACGCCAGTCTCGCCTCAGGGGAGGCCATGCAAGCGGAACGGCTGGGGATGCCACCTCTCGGGGTCGTCCCTCGCGCCGCTCCTGAAATCGGTCCCCACGCCGCTCTCACCCGCCGTAATCTATCACATGCGCGAGCTGCTTTTCAAATTCGAGCGACTTGCCGGTGCCGATCGCGACGCAGTTGAGCGAGTCGTCGGCGACGGTGATCGCAAGCCCCGTCTGCTCGCGGAGTGCGAGGTCGAGGTCGCCGAGAAGCGCTCCGCCGCCGGTCAGGATCACGCCCCGGTCAACGATGTCGGCCGCGAGATCGGGCGGCGTCTGTTCGAGGGCGACCATGACCGCCTCGACCATGGTGTGCACGGTCTCCGACAGCGCCTCGGCGATCTGGCCCTGGCTGATCTCGATCTCCCGGGGCACGCCGTTCAGGAGATCGCGGCCGCGCACCTCCATCCGCTGGCCGTGGCCGTCATCGGGCATGCGCGCGGTGCCGATGGTCATCTTGACCTTCTCGGCGGTCGATTCTCCGACCAGAAGATTGTGCTGGCGCCGCAGGTAGCTCACGATCGCCTCGTCCATCCGGTCGCCGCCGACGCGCACCGACCGGGCATAGACCACGTCGCCGAGCGAGAGCACCGCGACCTCGGTCGTGCCGCCGCCGACATCGACGATCATGTTCCCCGTAGGCTCCGTGATCGGCATGCCGGCGCCGATCGCCGCGGCGATCGGCTCGGCGATGAGCCCGGCCTTGCGCGCGCCCGCCGCCATCACGCTCTCGCGGATCGCCCGCTTCTCGACCGGCGTGGCGCCATGGGGGACGCAGACGATGATCTTCGGCTTCGCCCAGGCGCCGCCGCGGCGCACCTTGCGGATGAAGTACTTGATCATCTCCTCGGCGACGTCGAAATCGGCGATCACGCCATCGCGCAGCGGCCGGATCGCCNCGCAGACGATGATCTTCGGCTTCGCCCAGGCGCCGCCGCGGCGCACCTTGCGGATGAAGTACTTGATCATCTCCTCGGCGACGTCGAAATCGGCGATCACGCCATCGCGCAGCGGCCGGATCGCCTGGATCGAGCCGGGCGTGCGGCCGAGCATGAGCTTCGCTTCCTCGCCGACCGCGAGCACCCGCTTCTTGCCGTCCTTGACGTGGAAGGCGACGACCGAGGGCTCGCTCAGCACGATCCCCTTGCCCTTGACGTAGATGAGCGTGTTCGCCGTGCCGAGATCTATCGCCATGTCCGACGAGAAAAGTCCGCTCAAACCGCCAAACATCGTCCGTCCCGCCCTCTGCCCGCCGCCCCATGTGATTGGTCGCGTGGTTGGTATCGCTCTTCCGCCGCCTGCTTCGCGCGGTCGATCCGGTTATGGCAATGCGCGCGGGGGGCGTAAAGCGGGCAAGGGGCGCCGCCGCGCCGCGGGGGCGGAGGTCGCACAACTTTTGGTTGCGCGTGTGGCTTTCAGGCACCGCGCGCGTCGTTGCGATCCGGGTGACGCCGGGCGCCGGCCGCGCGTTCGCCTTTACCGCGGGGTCCGCCGCCAGAATCGTTGACACCGCGCCGCCGCGCGCCTTCAGTTCCAGAACGATTTCAGGATGATTGAGCCGGATGCCGGTGGCACGCCACCCGGGCGGAATGGACAATCCGGCGAAATGGTGTTGCAATTCCGGAGGTTCCGCGATGCCCCTCGCACCGATCAGCGACCTCGCCGTCTTCGGCGACAGCCTCTCCGACGAGGGGCGCATGTCCGACCTGACCAGTCGGAACCTCGTCATCACCCTGCCCAGCCCGGACGCGGGCTATACGCGCGCCTATTCGAACGGGCCGGTCTACGCGGAGGTGATGAGCGACCTGCTCATCCGCTCGGGCGATCTTGGCGCGAGCGAGAACTTCGCCATCGGTGGCGCCCGGGCGGCGAGTGAGGTGACCTTCGCGGAGTATGTAGACGCGCGCGTCGGGACGTTGCTGCCGCCGGGAGCGATCTATCGCCCCGACGCCGACCCGGACGACCTCGGGCTGGTCATCGACCTGTCGGGACAGGTGGAGCGTCATATCGACTCGGGGCCCGCGTCGGACGGGGCGGTCGCGATCAACATCGGTCTCAATGACTACGCCGACTTCGTTCCCTCCAGCCCGGAAGACGCCGAGGAGGAGGCGACGGAACTCGCCCAGTCGGTGCTCGTCGCGACCGCGGCCGCCGCCGTCGCCTCGGTGGCGGCCGGCGCCGATCAGGTCATCCTCTTCAACCTGCCGAGCATCCGCCTCTTTCCGCTCGCCGCGGCGCGGCCCGAGTCGGATCTGGCGCTCGGCGATCAACTGATCGCCGGCCACAACGAGGGGTTGGCCGAGATCGTCGATCAGCTGGACCTCATCGGCGCCGAGGCCGTCGTCGTCGACATGAACCGGATCAGCGCCGAGATCATGGCCGACGCCGCCACCTTCGGCTTCCGGCCCGAGTTGATGGCGCAGCCGGTCCTGCTCGGGACCGGAAGCGCGGAGCTTGTCGAGCAGCCGGACGGAAGCTTCGCGCCCGGCTTTCCGGAGAACCCGACCGTGAGCGGGATCGACCCGGACCAGATTGCCTTCTGGGACTTCGTGCATCCGACGGCGGCGCTGCACGCCATCTGGGGCGCCTTCGCCGCCGAGAGCCTACGGTCCGAGACGCGGTTCCTCGGAGTGGAGGACGACCGGATCAACGGCGGCGCCGACCGCGACCTGATCCTCGCCGGCGCGGGCGACGACCGGATTTCCGCCCGGGGCGGGCCGGACGTGGTGATCGCCGGGCCGGGCGACGACATCGTGCGCGGAGACGAAGGTGCCGACATCCTCATCGGCGGTTCGGGGCGCGACAGGCTGTCCGGCGGCGCGGGCAACGACGTGCTGGCGGATGGCGCGGGGCGGGACCTGAGCGCCGGCGGGCGCGGAGCCGACCTGCTGATCGACGGCGCGGGGTTCGACCGCCTCGGTGGCGGGCCGGGGAGCGACGATTTCGTCTTCGAGGCGGCGACGCTGAGCGGCGGGACGCTTGCCGGGAACGGCGGCGTGATACGCGGCGGTCCGGGCCGCGACACCGTCTATCTGGTTCTCGACGCGGAGACCCGCGCGGCTGTCGAGGCGGAACTCGAGACGGGCTTCGGGACGGGCTCAGGGACGGTCCGCCTGCCGAGCATCGGGCTCACGCTCCGCGGCATCGAGTCGGTGGCGCTGCTCGATCCCGAAGATGTCGCGGGACAGATCGACTCACCGGCGCGCCCGCTGGAGGCCGACCACTGGGGGCTTGTCTGACGCGGCACGGGCTCCCCTGCGTCCGAGGGTCGGACCGCGCCCCCACCCATGCCGACGGGTCGCGCGGCCTCCCCGGTGACCTCCGGCAACCTGGCCCGCCGGGCCGGTCCCGCGAATCCCTCAACCCCCGCGCGCCCGGGCGCGCTCCGGAGGCTTGCATCCGGGCGCCGGGCGGCGCTATGCGGGCGGGGACGCGGCGGGGCGGAATGGCTTCGAGGAACCAAGACGAACGGTTCAGCGCGAACGGCCCGAGGCGGGCGGAGAAAGGCGGGGAAGGCATGGCCAGGAAACCGGCCTGGGCGATCGAGAAGGAGCGCGGGCAGAAGCGGCACGGCCGTGCCGGCGACACGGTCTGGCTCTTCGGGCTGCACGCGGTACGCGACGCGCTCGCAAATCCGGCGCGCAAACGCCACCAGCTCGTGCTCACCCGCAACGCCGCCGACAAGCTCGCGCCGGAGATCGCCGCGAGCGGCATGGAGCCGCGCATCGCCGATCCCCGGCGCTTCGACGCCCCGCTCGACCCGGCCTCGGTGCATCAGGGCGCGGCGCTCGAGGTCGATCCGCTCGACTGGGGGTCGGTCTCGGAGACCTGCGCGCCGCGCGACGATGCCCCGGTCGTCCTCCTCCTCGACCGGGTGACGGACCCGCACAATGTCGGCGCGGTGCTGCGCTCGGCGGAGGTCTTCGGCGCCCGCGCCGTGATCGCCCCGCACCGGCATTCGGCGCCCGAGACCGGGGCGCTCGCCAAGACCGCCTCGGGAGCGCTGGAGCGCCAGCCGTATCTCCGGGTGCCGAATCTTGCCAATGCGATCGGCGCGCTTCGCGAGATGGGCTACGCGGTCGTCGGGCTGGACGGCGCGGCGGAGGTCGCGCTCGACGTGGCGGTCGAGGGGCTGGAGCGCCAGCCGCTCGCGCTGGTGCTGGGCGCCGAGGGCCCGGGGATGCGCGAACTGACGACGAAGCTCTGCCACCGGCTGGCGCGCATCCCGGCGGCGGGCGTCTTCGGTTCGCTCAACGTCTCGAACGCGGCGGCGGTGGCGCTCTACGCGGCGACGCGCGGCCGTTCAGGGAGCTAAGCGGGGGGCCACGCGGGCTGAACCGCTCACGAATGCCGCGCTTCCGATCACGTTTCCGGGGCCACCCTTTAAGTACTGGCGAACCGGGCTACATTCAAAGCCGAGGCAGCGTGCCTGGAACTGCCCTGCCTCGTCTCACTGTCCCTCGTTCCAACTATGCGCCCGGCTATTTCGACCGGGCGCTTTTTTCTTGAACCGGCGCCGGAGCTGGATCACCTGATGCGAAAGCGCCGATTTGGTGCTTTCCAACGCCTTCCGTCACTCCTATAGTCCGCGCCATGACGCGGATGGGACAGATCTCGGAAGGATTCGCTGGCGCGGGCCATGCCCGGGGTGCCCTTGTCCTCCTGCTGCTTAGCGGCCTCTGAGCACGCCCCGGCCGGCGCGCGCGCTCAGAGGATATCGAGACCCGAGCGCCCGCGAAGCACAAGAGATCCGGAAAGTTTCCCGAAGGACCATCGGCATGACCGAAGCCAGCACCCCCGACGCCCAGAATCCGAACGCCCAAACTCCAAACGCCCAGAATCCAGGCACCCGGAGTTCCGATGCGCGGAATCGCGACTCCCAGGATCGCGTCCTCATCTTCGACACCACGCTCCGCGATGGCGAGCAGTCGCCCGGCGCGACCATGACGCTCGAGGAAAAGCTCCAGATCGCCACCCTGCTCGACGAGATGGGCGTCGATATCATCGAGGCCGGCTTTCCGATCGCCTCGGAAGGCGATTTCGAGGCCGTGAGCCGGATCGCCGCGATCTCGCAGAACGCGGTGATCTGCGGCCTCTCGCGCGCGGATTTCAGCGATATCGACCGCTGCTGGGAGGCGGTGAAACACGCGAAGCGCCCGCGGATTCACACCTTCATCGGCACCTCGCCGCTGCATCGTGCGATCCCGAATCTCGACATGGACCAGATGGCGGAGCGCATCCACGACACGGTGACGCATGCCCGCAATCTTTGCGACAATGTGCAATGGTCGCCGATGGATGCGACGCGGACCGAGCACGATTACCTCTGCCGCGTGGTCGAGATCGCGATCAAGGCGGGCGCCACGACGATCAACATCCCCGACACCGTGGGCTATACCGCGCCGCGCGAGAGCGCCGACCTGATCCGGATGCTGCGCGAGCGGGTGCCGGGCGCGGACACGATCACCTTTGCCACGCACTGCCATAACGACCTCGGCATGGCGACGGCGAACGCGCTCGCCGCCGTCGAGGCGGGCGCGCGGCAGATCGAATGCACGATCAACGGTCTGGGCGAGCGCGCCGGCAATACCGCGCTCGAGGAAGTCGTGATGGCGATGAAGGTCCGCAACGACATCATGCCGTACCGGACCGGCGTCGATGCGACGCGGATCATGAACCTCAGCCGCGTCGTCGCGACCGTCTCCGGCTTCCCGGTGCAGTTCAACAAGGCCATCGTCGGCAAGAACGCCTTCGCGCATGAAAGCGGCATCCACCAGGACGGGATGCTGAAGAACGCCCAGACTTTCGAGATCATGCGGCCGGAGGACGTCGGCTTGAACGCGACGAGCCTCGTCATGGGCAAGCATTCGGGCCGCGCGGCGCTGCGCTCGAAGCTGCGCGAACTCGGCTACGATGTGGGTGACAACCAGCTCAAGGATGTCTTCGTCCGCTTCAAGGAACTCGCCGACCGCAAGAAGGAGGTCTATGACGACGACCTCATCGCGCTGGTGCGCGACCAGGGTACCAACGCCGCGAACGACCGGATCCAGGTGAAGAGCCTCAAGGTCGTGTGCGGAACCGAGGGGCCGCAGACCGCCGATCTCGTGCTGACCATCGACGACGAGACGAAGACCGCGCATGCCGTGGGCGACGGCCCGGTCGACGCGGCCTTCAAGGCGGTGCGCGAGCTCGTCCCGAACGAGGCCCGGCTCGTGGTCTATCAGGTCCACGCCGTGACCGAGGGCATGGACGCGCAAGCGACCGTCAGCGTGCGGCTCGAGGAAGGCGGCAAGATCGTGACCGGCCAATCGGCCGATACCGATACGGTTGTCGCCTCCACGAAAGCCTATGTGAACGCGCTCAACAAGCTCCTCGTCCGCAGGCTGAAGACGGCGCCGGCGGCGGTCACCGTCTAGGTCGCGGACTGTTAGGCGCCGCGGGCGGGTTGTGGTTCACCGCCGCTCCGTTCCATGATCACGATCTCGTCGTCGTGTTCACGGAACCGGTGGCGGCCCGCCTGGGCGCTATTCGGCGGGTCGCGGTCGCTCCGCTTGATGGAGAGGCCAGTGGGGAGGTCCGGCCCCCCTATCTGTCGACATCATCAGGGAGGGCCGCGACCGTGCCACGCACCGCACCGGATAACCTCAGGATCAAGCGCCGCTACCTGCTCTGGCTCGCCGAGGCGAAAGGGCTTTCGGAGGCCTCGATCGACAAAGCCGCCGCCGCGATCGACCGCTGGATCGCCTTCATCGGTGGCGCCGATCTCAGGCGGTTCCACACCGAGAAGGCCGTCGCCTTCAAGCGTGCGCTCGAGCGAGAGCGGACCGAGGCGGGGGCGGCGCTTTCCTCCGCGAGCCGCGAGGCGATCCTGCGCGAGCTTCGCGCCTTCTTCCTCTGGCTCGCCGATCAGCCCGGCTTCCGGGCGAGAATCCGTCACGCCGACGCGGCCTGGTTCACGCCCGACCGTCGCGACGCACGGGCGGCGCATCGCGGCCAGTGGCGCCCCGCATCCCTCGCCCGAACAGATCCGGGCGGCGATCCTCAACATGGGGGTTGGCACGGTCTTCGCCCGGCGCGACCGCGCGCTCATGGCCCTGCTCTATCTGACCGGCAGCCGCGAGACGGCGGCGATGACCTTGCGGCTGCGGCATGTCGATCTCGCCAACCGATGCGTCCAGTTCGATGGCCGCGACGTGCGGACCAAGTTCGGCAAGCGGTTCACCACCTTCTTCTTCCCGGTCGGCGAGGACTTGGCGGAGATTCTCGCCGGATGGGTCCGGGAGCTTCGCGAGGGCCACCTGTTCGGCCCGGATGATCCGTTGTTCCCGAAGACCGAGGTTCGGCGCGGCGCGACGGGCGGCTTCGAGCCGGCTGGCCTCGCGCGAACGCCCTGGCGCGCGCCGGGATCGGTGGCGAAGATCTTCAAGGGCGCCTTCGAGCCGCTCGGCCTGCCGCCGTTCGGGCCGCATTCGGTGCGCAAGACCCTGACCGATCTCGCGAGCCGGCACTGCCGGACGCCCGAGGAATTCAAGGCCTGATCACAGAACCTCGGCCATGACGACGTGCTCACGACCTTCCACAGCTACGGCACGCTCAGCCCGGGACGGCAGCGGGAATTGATCCAGGCCTTCTCGGCGGAAGGTTGAGCACTTCGGCAGCGCCCGCGCAATCCGAGACCACAGCCGGACCAGCACGCGCGAGCGCATCAGGGCGGCCCGAGGCTCGATGCGCCAGAGCGGTTGTATGGCGAGGACACCGGGCAGAGGTTCTCGCCGCCACCTCTCTCCGATTGGGGCAGGCGGCTGTTCGATGGTCTTCGCTCCAGCGCGACGGGCATGGTCGAAATCGGAGACGTCCCGGAGATCCTCCGCGCCTTCGGGGGGGCGGCAAATCCCTCACGATGCCTCTTGGTAAGGTGCGCCGGATCACGCGGGAGCACCTGGACGTCCCGGCCCAGACGATGATCGCCCTCCCCGACCTCCATCGCGGATACGATTTTCGTACCGCGGAACCAGGGTGACGATCGCTCGGGAGGTCTGCTTTTGGTGACAGACGCCGAGACCGCCAAGGGAGATGTGATTGTCGCGGCGATGAAGCGGGCTGGCACCGATGACGCAGGCGCGCGGGCAACCGTGGTCGTCACGGTCTACGACAAGCAGGACATCTCAGGGATGCTAGTTGTTCAGCTAGGCCGCGCGGAAGGCGCCGGAAATATCCTGTATGTTAGGGCAGAACGCGAAGGCGATGGATATAGACATACCGGGGCCAGTTCCCTTAACGCCTCGCTGAGCGACACCATCAAACGCCTTCGCGTCTCGTCGACGATACGCGCTCCGAGATCTACATTTCAAGCGGTTCTCGTTCGCGCCGCCGAGGGCGGCCTTCTCTCAATCCGCGCAGGACCGGGTGGCGGCGGCGAACGTGGCCTCCGGCCACATCGGCCCCACCAATCCGAACCCGACTCCGGCCACTTTCGCGACACCGACACGGACCCGCTGGCGTAAACGGTGGAGGCGCTGGATGATCGGTTCGACGTTTTCCAACGCGCGCGGAAGGCCATCGAGCATGACGATCTATGCGAGGAATGGGATCGAGCCGGGGCTGATAGCGAACGCTTCGCGGTCCAATTCCGGTCAGCTCCTGCCAAGGCAGATATCAAACACTCCCGGCTCAAGACGAAAGGTACTCCGCGCGAGTGGTGTTTTCAAGGACCGCCCCGCTACCAGGTTCTCGCCCGCGCCTCGCGCCGCCTTCGGGCAGTCCGCGCAGGACCGGGTCGCGGCGGCCGAGTGGCGTCTTGATACGTCGCGCCAACGCCGCCGGTTCCAACCCCCGCGACGGACGCGCTGGCGCCCGCTGCCAATTCAAAACCGCGGCACGTTTGGCCCGGTGGCGGCGGCGGGGATCGGCGCGGGCTTTCCGGGCGGAGGAGCGAGACGCGGCGCACGGTGACGAGCTCCGGTTTCAACCGATAGCCCTTCCAGGGCAGGTTCTCGATGATCTCGGCCTCCGCCTCGACGACGGCGGAAGCGATCGCCTTCCTGAGCGCCTTGATGCGTCTGCGGACCGAGCTTTCATCCTTGAGGTCCCAGATCTCCCAGAGCTCACGCGAGTGCAGGAGCGCGAAATCCTCCGGTGCGAATCCCGCGCCGAGGCTCTCGAGCGGGCTCAGCCTCACGATCGTCGGGCGGCTCCTCGGCCACACGAATCCCACGACGACCCAGCGCTACGCCCACCTCGCCGACGCGCCGCTTCGCGAGGCGGCGGAGGTGATGGCGCGGAAGATGGGCCAAATTGACCAGAATCGCTAGGCGTGTAGACTGCGGCGGAGTCTTCCTTTGGCTGCCATGAACAACCGCCGATCACTCTCGATGTCTTGACGGGAGGAGTGCTTTGCAGCTCCCTGCCAACAACGACAAGCTGGTCGACCACCTGTATGAGACGTCTGTCGAGCCCCGACAACTTGCCGCGCTGATCGACGATTGGGACAGACGAATCGCGGCGGAGGATCCGATAGGTTTCGCGCGGCTCGACCTTCTCGGGGACCAAACCTTCTCGGGTCATCTCGAACGAGCGTTGGAAATTCTTGCGAGGCTCAATGCCGCTGAGCAACAGCAAGCGCACCTGCTGCTCGGCGGATTGCGGAACGCCGCGATGGTCGTATCCCGGAACGGCGTGCTGGTCGCGGCCAACGGTGCGGCGCGGCTGGCCTTCGGCCTCTCCCCGACTGAGAATATCCGCGCCATGCCCTTTTCGGGGGCGGATCTCGGCTCAATGCTCGATCGAGTCGCGGCAGTAGCGGAGAGTGGTCTCGACGAGATCGTCCAGCTGTCTCAAACTGGATGCGATCGGCCGGTCATCTTCCATCTCCAACGGATTGGGGACGAGCGTGGATCGGCACGGGTGCTGGCTGTCAGCAGCGAACGCGCATGGAGCGAAGAGGTCTCGGCGGCGCTCGTACGGACCTTCGGGCTCACCCCCGCCGAAGTCGCCGTGTTGCGGCAGCTGACGGTGGGCGCGACCGTCAGTGAGATCGCGCTCACGACGAATCGGAGCGAAGGGACGATTCGCACCCAACTGCACGCGCTGTTAACTAAGACCGGAACACGCAGCCAGGCCGATTTGGTACGGATCGCTAATTTGCTACTCAGCTCCATGCGTTGTGACATTGAGGCGAGCCGCCCAGCACCGTTCCGCCCCTCCGGTCGGCGGCATCGACTGATGCACCTGCGCGATGGGCGACGCATGGATGTGGTTACCTACGGCGCATCTTCGGGACGCCCGCTCATCTGGTTGATGTCCACGCTCGGGATGCACCTGATGCCGGCGACGGCGGAGCTCGATCTGGCACGCCGCAACATCCGCGTGCTTGTGCCAATCCGTGCCGGGTACGGTGTCAGCGATCCAGCGCCACCCGGCCGCGACCCGTTCGAACTCGCCGTCGAGGATACCCGTGAGATGCTCCAGCGGCTTGGCAACGTTTCGGTTACCGTCGTTGCGCCGACCGATGATATCCGACTTGCGCTGATGCTGGCTCATGCTGATCCAAGGTCAATCAGCCATGTTGTCGGGATTGGGTCCGGATTCCCGATCCTGACCTCCACGCAGTACCGGCGCCTTCACCCGGTTGGTCGCTTCTTCCGGGCCTGCGCGCGCTATGCGCCGGCGGCATTGCCATTTGTCGCCAAAGCATTTCGCGCGATGATGATGCGCTATGGTATCGAGGCCTACTACAGCGCCACGTTTCGCGCCATACCCGGCGACAGTGTCAACGGCGGAGCAAAACCAGGCCGTTGGGCGGCGCAAAAGTAGGCCACTTGGCGCCGCAAGCGGGGAACGGCGGGAGGGCGTAGCCCGACTAGAGTTTCCCGCTTGCGG
>NZ_JBKQWU010000061.1:0-18200 GCF_047275745.1 Amaricoccus sp. W119
CCATCGCGTGACAAATGGACGCCGCGACGCTTCGCGGGCCCTCTTGCGGGTCCGGACCCGGCGTCGCATCGTCCGGAGACCGCCCGTGATCCCGCGCGAAGCGCTTCGCCCGGGTCATCGGGATCAAGGACCCGGGCCCGTCCCGGGTTCACACCATCGAAGGGAACCAGCCGCCATGCCGATGAGCCTCGCAATCGCCCAGTCGCTCCTCCAGGACTGTCTCTCCCGCGCCGCCGACATGGGTCTCAAGCCCCTCACGATCGCGGTTCTCGACGCGGGTGGCCATCTGGTGGCGCTGGCCCGGCAGGACGGGACGAGCAGCCTCAGGCCCGAGATCGCGCAAGGCAAGGCCAGGGGGGCCGTCGCGATGGGCCTCGGCTCGCGCGCGCTCTTCGACCGCGCGCGCGAGCAGCCGTATTTCATCCAGTCGATGAACGCGCTCGCCGGCGGATCGCTGGTCCCGGTTCCGGGCGGCGTGCTGATCCGCGAGGGCGGCGCCATCATCGGCGCGGTCGGCATCACCGGCGACAGCTCCGACAATGACGAGGCCTGCGCGGTCGCGGCCATCACCGCCGCCGGCTTCGAGGCCGATCCGGGATGAACCGCGTCGGGCCGCGCCGGCGCGTTGCATTCCCGGCGGCCGAACATAAGATAAGGTCCGCGCCACATTGCGACCGCGCCTGGAAACTGGACCTCAGCCGATGAACGACCTCTCTGACCCGACCAGGGGTCCGCGGAGAAGAAGCCTTCACGAGGAGCTCACCCAGACTCTTCGCGAACTGATCATCCATGGCGAACTGGCTCCCGGCGCGAAAGTGCCGGAGCAGGAGCTCTGCGCGACCTATTCCGTCTCGCGGACGCCGCTGCGCGAGGCCCTGAAGGTGCTCGCGAGCGAGGGGCTCGTGGTTCTGGAGCCCAACCGGGGCGCGCGGGTCAGTCGCATCACCCAGCAGGATCTCGACGAGGTCTTTCCGGTGATGGGCGCGCTCGAGGCGCTCGCCGGGGAACTCGCGTGCCGCAACATCACCGATGCCGAGATCGGCGAGATCCGGGCGCTGCACGACGAGTTGCTCGTCCAGTATCGCGCCGGGGCGCTCCAGCGGTATTTCGCGGTCAACGAGGAGATTCACGAGGCGATCCTCGGCGCCGCGCGGAACCAGGTCCTGACGACGCATTACCGCTCGCTCGCCGCCCGGGTGCGGCGCGCGCGCTATCTGGCGAACATGACCCCGGACCGCTGGGCGCAGGCGGTCGCCGAGCATGAGGAGATCATGAACTGCCTCGCGGCGCGGGACGGCGCGGGCCTGTCGCGCATCCTGCGCGGGCATCTGGAGAACAAGCTCGCCGCGCTGCGCGGTCAGCCGCGGCGGTCGTGACCGGCGGCGAAGGGCCCGCGGCGTGCGTCTCCCGGCGAAGGTCGGCTGGCGAAAATCTCCTGGCCCCGGCCTGCGGCGCGGACAGTCTCCGCGACAAATGAATGCAATCAGTGCCAGCCCGCGTTGCACGATGCACCGGGTCTGCTATCATTCCCCGGTCGCGGTCGACGCTGTATGGACGGCATGATGGGCGGGGATGATGGACATGGACGATCTCGAAATGGACGATCTCGAATCCGATCCCGCGCGAACGGCGCACACGCATCCGGAGCATACGCGGCCCGAGCACACGCGGGCGACCCTGCACGGCGAGGTGCTGTCGCTGCTGCGCGATTACGTCGTCGAAGGTGTGCTCGCCGATGGCGCGCGGATTCCCGAACGGGAACTTTGCGAGCGGTTCGGGATCTCGCGGACCCCGCTCCGCGAGGCGCTGAAGGTTCTCGCCGCCGAAGGCCTCGTCGAACTGCTGCCCAATCGCGGCGCCCGCGTCCGATCGCTGGCGCCCGAGGAGATCGGGGAGCTCTTCGACCTCATGGCGGGGCTCGAAGCGCTCGCCGGAAGGCTGGCCTGCGAGCGGATGTCCGACAGGGAGTTCCGCGAGATCGAGGCGCTGCATCAGGAGATGTACACCTTCTATCTCCGCGGCGACCGGCACGGCTATTTCACGCGCAACCAGGCGATTCACGCGGCGATCTTCGCGGCGGCGGCGAACGGGGCCCTGTCGGCCTCGGCGCTTTCGCTGCAGGCGCGCCTGCGCCGCGTCCGCTTCGCCGCGAACCTCGATCCGGGGGGCGAACGCTGGAGCGAGGCGGTGCGGGAACACGAGCAGATCCTCGATGCCCTGCGCCGCCGGGCCGGCCGCGACCTCGCCGAGATCCTGTTCGACCATCTCAGGAGCACGAAAATGGCCGTTCTGCGCGAGCTCACCGGACAGGATTGAATGCATTCTGATTTGCCTCACAGCGAGTGCGTTTCAAGATTGCATTCATAATGCAATCGCGCTAGTCTGGTGTGGCGCCAGCGGCCGGAGAGTCGATCGGCGCGAGAGGGGGGAGTTCGAGGGCGAAACCGGGGCGCGCACGCATGCCAGTGCTCCCCGGCCAGGTCCCGGTCCGGCTCCGCTGTCCGACAACCCAGAGCCACGGCCGGGGCGCGCGTCTCGCGCCTGTCCGGCAAGAGCAAGAAGGCGCCCGACCGATGAGCACCCCCGCCCCCAATACGCACGCCCCCAGCACGCACGCCCCGAACACCCAGGCCGCGAACACCCTCCCGCCCGCCGCGCGCGCCGTGGCCCGGAACCAGTCGCTGGAGGCGGCCCTGCGCCGGGAGCTGGAAGGCGAGGTCCGTTTCGACGCCTTCACCCGCGGGCGCTACGCCACCGACGCCTCGATCTACCAGATCATGCCGCGCGGCGTCGCCTTCCCGAAGAACGAGGCGGATATCGCCGCGGCGCTGACGATCGCCGCCGAGCATGGGACCCCGGTGATCGCCCGGGGCGGCGGCACCTCGCAGAACGGCCAGCCGATCGGCGACGGGCTGATCCTCGACATGTCCCGCCATTTCAACGGTATCACCGACTACGATCCCGCCGCGCGCACCGTCCGGGTGCGTCCGGGGACCGTCCTGAACACGCTCAACGATAGAGTACGCAAGGACGGGCTGTTCTTCCCGGTCGAGCCCTCGACCGCGTCGCGCTGCACGCTGGGCGGCATGTGCGGCAACAATTCCTCGGGCGCGCGGTCGCTGCGCTACGGCAAGACCGTCGAGAACGTCCTCGCCATCGACGGCATGCTGCACGACGGCGAGGCCTTCTCGCTGAGCGACCGGCCGCTCGGCAACAGTCTCTCGCCGCGCACGCGCGCGATCATGGAGCGGCTGACCGATCTCGCCCGCCTGCGCCGGAGCGACATCGAGACGATCTTCCCCAAGGTCCAGCGCCGGGTCGGCGGCTACAATCTCGACGAGCTGCTGCCCGAGGCGCCGAACTATTCGCATCTGCTCGTCGGCTCCGAGGGCACGCTGGCGCTGACCACCGGCGTGACGCTCAGGCTCTCGACGCTGCCGAAACATCGGGTGATGGGCGTCTGCCACTTCCCGACCTTCCGCGACGCGATGGCGACGACGCAGTATCTCGTCGCGCTCGATCCGGTCGCGGTCGAGCTTGTCGACAACAACGTCCTGGTGCTCGGCGCCGATATCCCGCTCTTCGTCAGGACGCTGGGCGACATCACCAGGGGAAAGCCGAACTGCCTGCTGCTTGTCGAATTCGCCGGCGACGATCCCGAGGCGCTGAGAGCCGACCTGAAGCGGCTCGACCAGTGCATGGCCGATCACGGCTTTCCCGACGCCGTGGTCGAGGTGGTCGAGCCCGCGCGGCAGAAGCCGGTCTGGGAGGTGCGCGAGGCCTGTCTCAACATCATGATGTCGATGAAGGGCGACGGCAAGCCGGTGTCCTTCATCGAGGATTGCGCCGTGCCGCTCGAACATCTGGCCGATTACACCGACGCGGTGACGGAGGTCTTCGCGAAACATGGCACGCGGGGTACCTGGTACGCCCATGCCTCGGTCGGCTGCCTGCATGTCCGGCCGATCCTCAACATGAAGGAGGAGGACGGCGCGCGGAAGATGCGCGCCATCGCCGAGGAGACGGCGGAACTGGTGAAGCGCTACAAGGGCTCGTTCTCGGGCGAGCATGGCGACGGCATCTCGCGCTCGGAATATATCGAGCCGCTGTTCGGCGCCACGCTGACGCGCGCCTTCGAGGAGGTGAAGGACGCCTTCGACCCGGAGAACCGCCTCAACCCGAACAAGATCGTCCGGCCGCTCCGGATGGATGACCGCGGCCTGATGCGGTTCAGGCCGGGCTATGCCGCCAGTGAGCCCGCGAAGACCGCGCTCGACTGGTCGGAATGGGGCGGGTTCGGCGGCGCGGTCGAGATGTGCAACAACAACGGCACCTGCCGCAAGCTCGCCGGCGGCACGATGTGCCCGTCCTACCGCGCCACGCGCGACGAGCAGCATCTGACGCGCGGCCGCGCCAACACGCTCAGGCTCGCGATCTCGGGCCAGCTCGGGCCGGATGCCTTCACCTCGCCGGAGATGAAGGCGACGATGGATCTCTGCGTCTCCTGCAAGGGCTGCAAGCGCGACTGTCCGACCGGAGTCGACATGGCGCGGATGAAGATCGAGTTCCTGCACCACTATTTCGGCCGGCACGGCCTGCCGCTCCGCGAGCGGCTGATCGCGCATCTGCCGAGATACGCGCCCTGGGCGAGCCGGCTCGCGCCGCTCCTGAACCTGCGCGACCGGATCGGCGCGATCGCGAAGCTCTCCGAGCGGCTGCTCGGTTTCTCCGCCGAGCGCACGCTGCCGAAATGGCGCAAGCCGTGGAAGGAGACCCGGACCGTCGCTCGTCCCGAGGATGTGGTCGGCGACGGGCGTGATCTCGTGCTCTTCGGCGACACGTTCAACCGCTATTTCGAACGGGAGAATCTCGAAGCCGCCGAGCGTGTGCTCCTCGCCGCCGGCTACCGGCTGCACCGGGTCCAGCCGGCGGACGGCGGCCGGCCGATGTGCTGCGGACGGACCTATCTCGCCTCGGGCCAGACCGAGGCGGCGCGTGCGGAGGCGAAACGTTCGCTCGACGCGCTGCGGCCCTTCGTGGAGCGCGGCGCCCGCGTCGTCGGGCTGGAGCCCTCCTGCGTCATGAGCTTCCGCGACGAGATGACGGTGCTGCTCCCCGCCGAGGAGACCGGGTTCATCGCCGGCAAGGCGCTGCTTTTCGAGGAAGTTCTGGCCGCCGATCTGAAGGAGGGCGGGGTGACGCTGCCGCTCGCCGATCAGGGCGGCCGGGTCGCGCATCTGCACGGGCACTGCCACCAGAAGGCCTTCGCCGCGATGGGGCCGGTGGAAGCCGTGCTGCGCTCCGTTCCCGGACTCGAGCTGAAGGTGATCGAGAGCTCCTGCTGCGGCATGTCCGGCGCCTTCGGCTATGCCGCTGAGAACATCGACGTGTCGCGCAGGATGGCGGAACTGTCGCTGCTCCCCGCCGTGCGCGCCGCCGGCGACGCCGATCTCATCGTCGCCGACGGCACCAGTTGCCGCCACCAGATCCACGATGGCGCCGGTCGCGAGGCGATCCATGTCGCGCGCGTTCTCGACGAGGCGCTGCGCGTCCCGGCCGAGGCGATCTGATCCCTCGCGGGTCCGCCGACCGCCCCGGCGCGGCCTCCGGTACCACCCCGGTAACGGCGCCCTTGGCATGGCGATCGGATGCGACCAGTATCGCGCGCGAGGCCCGCGGCATCTTCCCGCGCGCGAAGAGGAGAAACCATGACCGACCTGGCCCCGCAGCCCGCGGTTTCACAAGCCCCGGCTCCAGATACATCGTCCACCGCCCGTGTCGACCGCGCGGGCCTTCAGGTCGCGCCGGAGCTGGCGGCCTTCGTGGAGGAGGAGGCGCTTCCGGGCACCGGAGTCGCGCCGGAAACGTTCTGGGCCGGATTCGCGGCGCTGATCGGCGAGCTCGGCCCGCGCAACGCGGCGCTGCTCGAGCGGCGCGCGGAGCTGCAGGCGAAGATCGACGCCTGGCATGTCGAGCATCAGGGCAAGGCCCATGACCGCAAGGCCTACAAGAGCTTCCTCGAGGAGATCGGCTATCTGCTGCCCGAGGGCGGCGATTTCACCATCGAGACCGAGGGCGTGGACCCCGAGATCGCGAGCGTCCCCGGACCGCAGCTGGTGGTGCCGATCACAAACGCCCGATTCGCGCTCAACGCGGCCAATGCGCGCTGGGGCAGCCTCTACGACTGTTTCTACGGAACCGACACCATGGGCGGCCCGCCGCCGAAGGGCGGCTACGATCGCGGCCGGGGTGCGCGCGTCGTGGCGCGGGCGCGGGTGTTTCTCGACGAGGCCTTCCCGCTCGCCGGCACCAGCCACGCCGATGCGCGGCGCTATCACGTGCAGGGCGGCGCGCTGCTGGTCGATGACCTGCCGCTCCTGCAACCGGAAAAGTTCGTCGGCCACCGCGGCGATCCGCGCGCGCCCTCCGCGGTCCTGCTCCGCAACAACGGGCTCAATGTCGAACTGGTCTTCGACCGCGCCCATGTGATCGGCAGCCGCGATCAGGCCGGCCTCGCCGACGTGCGGCTCGAAAGCGCGGTCTCGGCGATCATGGATTGCGAGGATTCGGTCGCCTGCGTCGATGCCGAGGACAAGGTCGTCGCCTATCGCGACTGGCTCGGGCTGATGAAGGGCGATCTCGCGGATACGTTCGAGAAGGACGGCCGGTCGATGACCCGGACCCTCAACCCGGATCTGGAGTTCACGGCCCCCGATGGGCGGGAGATCGCGGTGAAGGGCCGCGCGCTCATGCTGGTCCGCAATGTCGGGCATCTGATGACCAATCCGGCCGTGCTCGACAAGGAGGGCGCCGAGGTCTTCGAAGGGTTGATGGACGCGCTCGTCACGACCCTGATCGCGATGCACGACCTGAGGAAGACCGAGGGGCCGCGCAACTCGGTCACCGGATCGGTCTATGTGGTGAAGCCGAAGATGCACGGGCCGGAGGAAGTCGCCTTCGCGGACGAGACTTTCACCCGCGTCGAGGAGATCCTGGGGCTGCCGCGCCATACCGTGAAACTCGGCGTCATGGACGAGGAACGCCGCACCAGCGTCAATCTGAAGGAATGCATCCGGGCGGCGAAGCACCGGATCGTGTTCATCAACACCGGCTTCCTCGACCGGACCGGCGACGAGATCCACACCTCGATGGAGATCGGGCCCGTGAGCCGCAAGGATTTCATCAAGCGCAAGGGCTGGATCACCGCCTACGAGAACCAGAACGTCGATATCGGGCTCGAATGCGGCTTCTCGGGCCGGGCGCAGATCGGCAAGGGCATGTGGGCGATGCCCGACCGGATGGCGGCGATGCTCGAAGCGAAGATCGAGCATCCGAAGGCGGGCGCCAACTGCGCCTGGGTGCCGAGCCCGACGGCGGCGACGCTGCATGCGATGCATTATCACAAGGTCGATGTCTTCGCGGTCCAGGCGGCGCTCGCCAAGGGGGGACGGCGCGCCTATGTGGACGCGCTCCTGGAGATACCGCTGGCGAGCTTCCGCGCCTGGACGCCCGAGCAGATCCGCCGCGAGGTCGAGAACAACGCGCAGGGCATCCTCGGCTATGTCGTCCGCTGGATCGACCAGGGGGTCGGCTGCTCCAAGGTGCCCGACATCAACGACATCGGCCTGATGGAGGACCGCGCCACCTGCCGCATCTCGGCGCAGCATATCGCGAACTGGCTCCGCCACGGGGTGGTCGGGAAAGACGAGGTGATGGCGATCATGCGGCGCATGGCCGAGGTCGTGGATCGCCAGAATTCTGGCGACGGCGGGTACAGGCCGATGGCGCCTTCCTTCGACGGCGTGGCCTTCCAGGCGGCCTGCGACCTCGTCTTCGAGGGCGCCGCCCAGCCCTCGGGCTACACCGAGCCGATCCTGCATGCCCGCCGGCGCCAGTTCAAGACCGAGGCGGCGTAGAGCCACCGAGGCGGGCGCCGCCCACCTCAGGTTGTCCCGCGACCTGCGGGCGGCGGGCGCGCGCCTCCCGTCCTTGCCCGATTCGCGCGGGCCGGGACGGCTGCGACGCCGCCCTGAAGCCGGGGGCGGGAGGAGGGACCGAGTCCTTCCTACCTTCCGGCAGCCCCGTGAATCGCCGCCTCCCCGGCACTTCAAATGGCCATCGCATTGAATCGGGCGCGGATTTTTCTCGGAGCCTTGCCCGGGGGCGCGCGCGCGGCGGAACCGGGTTCAGGCGCGCCGGCCCCGATCAGATCAGGCTTGAAGAGAATTTATTTCTTGTGTAAAGATATTAATAGAGACGAGCGGCGGACCGATGCCGCTTCGCACGGGTGAGGACGACGGCATGGACGGGCGCGATGAGTTGGCGCGTTCGACACCGTTGGTCGGACCTTCGACGTGGACGGCGGCGTCCCGAACTGAAACCTTCGCCTGAGGAGCCATGGGCTGATGACGACTTCCGAAACCGACCGCCTGCGGGTGGGCGTCCTGGGCGCGGGCCCGATCGCGCAGGCCGCGCATTTCGAGAGCGCGACCAAGGCGCGCAACGCCGAGCTTTACGCCATCTGCGATGTCGCCGAGGATCTGGCCCGGCGGATGGCCACGGCCCATGGCGCCGAAAGGGTCTATACGGCCTATGACGACATGCTCGCCGATCCCGCCGTCGACGCGGTCATCATCGCCACCTCGGACGCGTTCCACGTGCCGGCGGCGCGGCAGGCGCTCGCCGCCGGCAAGCACGTGCTCTGCGAGAAGCCCATCGGCATCTCGGTCGAGGAGGTCGAGGAACTGGCGGAGGCCGTGCGCGGCTCGGACAGGCTCCTGCAGGTCGGGCACATGAAGCGCTTCGACGAGGGCGTCATGAGCGCCAAGGCCTTCGTCGACGGCGAGATGGGCGGGATGCTCGCGCTGAAGGCCTGGTACTGCGACAGCACCTACCGCTACCAGGTCACCGACGCGGTGCAGCCCGCGATGGTGAGAAGCTCGGGCGCCAAGCGCCCCGCGACCGATCCGAAGGCCGACCTGCGCCGCTACTACATGCTCGCGCACGGCAGCCATCTGGTCGATACGGCACGCTTTCTCGCCGGGCCGATCGTCGAGGTCGATGCGCGGCTCCGCGAGAGCTTCGGCGCGCATTGCTGGTTCGTCGATGTCGCCTTCGAGAGCGGCGCGTTCGGGCATCTCGACCTCACCATTCCGGTGCGGATGGACTGGCACGAGGGGTTCCAGATCTACGGCGAGAACGGCAGCGTGCTCGGCAGGACCTACAATCCCTGGCTCTTCCGCTCCAGCGAGGTCGAGATCTTCCACCAGGCGACCGCGACCACGAGCCGTGTGCTCGGCGCCGATGGCCATTTCTACCGGCGCCAGCTCGAGGCCTTCGCCGACTCCGTGCTCGGCGGCGCGCCCCTGAGCGGCGCGACCATCGAGGACGGGGTCGCCTCGGTGCGTGCCATGGTCGCGATCGCGCAATCGGCGCGGACCGGCGCGCCCGTCCGGCTCGCCGATGTCGCGGGGCCGCTCTGATGCGGCTCGGGATCTTCGCCAAGACCTTCGCGGGCAACGCGCCGCGCCCGGTGCTCCAGGCGGTCCGGGACGCCGGCTACGCGGCCACGCAGTACAACATGGCCTGTTCGGGACTGCCGTCCCTGCCGGTGGAAATCCCGCCGGCGGTGGCCGATGACATCGCGGCGGCGTCCGGGGAAACCGGCGTGCGCGTCGCCGCGATCTCGGCGACCTACAACATGACCCATCCCGACCGGGCGCGCCGCGCCGCCGGCCGCGCGAGCTTCGCCGCCATCGCCGGGATCGCCCGGCGGGCGGGCAGCGACCTCGTGACGGTCTGCAGCGGCAGCTGCGATCCGGAGGACCAGTGGCGCCACCACCCGGACAATGACAACCCGGAGGTATGGGACGAGATGGTCGCCGAGTTCCGGGAGATCGTGCGGATCGCCGAACGCCATCGCGTGCTGATCGGCGTCGAGCCCGAGCTTGCGAATGTCGTCAGTTCCCCGGCCCGGGCGCGAAAGCTCATCGACCTGTTCCCCGGCGGTCCGATCCGCATCGTGTTCGACGCGGCGAACCTCTTCGAACAGGAGGACGCGGCCGAGGCGCATGCGATCATCGACGAGGCGGCCGAGATGCTTGGTCCCGACATCGCGCTCGCCCATGCGAAAGACCGCCACGCCAACGGCGATTTCGCCACCGCCGGGCAGGGGGTCATCGACTGGCCGCGCTACCTCGCCGCCCTGCGCCGCGCGGGTTTCGACGGGGCGCTCGTCACCCATGGGCTCGGCGCGGAGGAGGCGCCCGGGGTCGCCCGCTTCCTCGCGGGCCAGATCGAGGCGGCCCGGATCGAGGCCACGCGGATCGGGGTGGTGCGCTGATGGAACGCGAAGTCTTCCTCCGCGACGGCCTGAAACTCTCGGTGGCGCGGACCGGGGCGGGGCGGCCGCTCATCTTCCAGCACGGGCTCGGGGGCGACGCCGGGCAGCCGGCGGATGTCTTCCCCGAGGCGGCCGGCTGGCAGGCCGTGATCCTCGAATGCCGGGGGCATGGCCAGTCGGAGGCCGGCCCGGCCGGGGATTTCCGGATCGCGACCTTCGCCGACGACGTGGCGGCGCTGATCGAGGCCGAGGGCTTCGCCCCGCTGCCGCTCGCAGGCATCTCGATGGGCGCGGCCATCGCCCTCAGGATCGCCGCGACCCGGCCCGAACTCGTCTCAGCGCTCATCCTGGCGCGGCCGGCCTGGCTCGACCGGCCCGGCCCGGCGAACGTGATGCCGAACCATGTCGTGGGCGCGCTTCTCGGCGACCATCCCCCGGCCGAGGCCCGTGCCATCTTCGACGCCTCGCCGCTGGCGGCGGAACTGGCCGCCGAGGCGCCCGACAACCTCGCCTCGCTGCGGGGCTTCTTCGAGCGGAGGCCGACCGGGGTCATCGCCGAACTGCTCCGCCGCGTCGCCGCTGACGGTCCCGGCGTCGACAGGGACCAGATCGCCGCGATCCGTGTGCCGACGCTCGTGATCGGCAACCCGCGCGACGCCGTGCACCCGCTCGATCTCGCGCGCGAGACCGCCGCGGCGATCCCCGGTGCGCGGCTGGTCGAGATCACGTCGAAATCCGACGACCGGGATCGCTACCGCCAAGAGTTCCGCGCCGCACTGACCGCCTTTCTCGAGGACATCGCCCGATGAGACCCGCCAACGACTGGCTCGACCGCCTGCCCACCGACCGCCTGCTCGCGGAAATGTCGCTCTGGTCGGCCGATCTCGGCCGGATGAGCGAGGAAATCGCCCGCGTCGACGGGCTGACGGACCTCTATCATCTCGATGTCGCGGATGGCCATTTCTCGCCCGACCTGCTGCTCTTTCCCGATCTGGTACGCCTGATCCGGAGCCGCACCGCGAAGCCGCTCCACGTCCATCTGATGGTGAGCGACGACATCCTCACCGGCCAGATCCGCCAGTTCGCCGACTCGGGCGCCGATGCGATCAGCATCCACGCCGAGAACCGCCGGCTGGACGAAGGGCTCGCGCTCATCGCCGAACTGGGGCTGGTGGCGGGGATCGTGCTCCAGCTCGCGACGCCGGTCGCCGCCGTCGAAGGCCATCTCGACCGGATCGGAATCCTGACCCTGCTCGGCACCCGGATCGGGGTGAAGGGGCAGGGCCTCGACGATCAGGCGCCGGCGCGCATCGGCGAGGCGGGGGCGATGATCGCACGCGCGGGTCTCCCGCGGCGCATCCTGCTCGCCGCCGACGGCGGCAACCGCGAGCACACGGTCCCGTCGCTCCGCGGCGCCGGGGCCGAGACCGTGGTGCTCGGCTCGCTGGCCTTCGAGGCCCCCGACTTTCCCGCGCGCATGGCGTGGCTCCACGCGCTGCCCGCCGATGTCTGAGGTCCTCACGCTCGGGATGGATCTCGGCGGCACGCAGGCGCGGACCGCGCTGGTCCGGGGCGGCGAGATCGTCCGCCGCCTGGCCGAGCCGACCGACACCGAAGGCGGGCCGGACGCCATCCTCGGCCAGTTCCGGCGCATGGCCGCCGAGCTCCGCGCGGGCACGGAGCGGGCGGCGATCGTGGGGGCCGGCATCTGCACCCCCGGTCCGCTCGACACCGAGACCGGCACGACGCTGCATATCCCGACGCTGCCGGGCTGGGAGGACTTCCCGGTGCGCGAACGGATGGCCGAGGCACTGTCGCTGCCGGTCGTCGTGGAAAATGACGGGACCGCCGCGACCTTCGGCGAATGGCGCTACGGCGCGGGGCAGGGCAAGCGCCACGTCCTCTATGTCACGGTCAGTACCGGCATCGGCGGCGGCGCCGTCGTAGACGGCGTCCTGCTGCATGGCCACCGCGGCATGGCGACTCATATGGGTCATTTTCGCATGGCGCCCGACGGGCCGGTCTGCGCATGCGGGGCGACGGCCTGTTTCGAAGCCCTCGCCGCCGGCACGGCGTTCGCGAAACGCGCGCGCGCGGCCGCCACGGCCCCGGGCGGCCATCTCGGCGCGGTCGCCGCCGCGCGCCGGGTCGAGACCCGGGATGTCGTCGAGGGCGCCCAGGCGGGGGACCCGGCCTGCCTCGCGCTGATCGCGGAGGAGGCGGCCCTGCTCGGGCAGGGCTTCACCGGCCTCATGCACCTGTTCAGCCCCGAACTGCTGATCATGGGCGGCGGCGTCTCCAACGCGTTCGATCTCCTGGAAGACGGCATTCGCGCGGTCGTCCGGCGGGACGCCATGCCGCCCTTCCGGGAGGTACCGATCGTCAGGGCCCGGCTCGGAGACAACGCGGGCCTGATCGGCGCGGCGACGCTGGCGCTTGAAAAGGGCGACGGCTGATGGAACCGGGCCGAACGCCGGCGCCTTGCGCGTGGCGGCGGGAAGCGCCGCCTGTCGCGCGACGGAGCGAGGGCCGCTCGCCATCGTCATTGCGAGCGGCGGAGAAAATTTCTATCTGAAAGCAACGAACACGCCCCACGACGCGGCGATGTGGTCCGGGTCGACGCGCCTCGGGCGGAGAGCCCCGGGCAGAAAGAGGACATCCGAAGCGGTATGGCAGACCAGAGGCTTGCCCGTCACATCAACGAGCGCGACCTCCTGACCTTGCTGCGCCGGCAGGGGCCCCTGAGCAGAGCCGAGATTTCCCGCCGTCTCGGCCTCACGCCCGCGACGATCACCCGGCTGGTCTCCGATCTCGCGCAGCGCGGATTGCTGACGGAGATCGCGTCGAAAGGCCCGGCCGGCGCGCGCGAGCCGGGTCGGCCGGGCACGAGCGTCGGGTTGAACGAGGACGGCGCGTTCTTCCTCGGCGTGGAGATCGGCGTGGGGATCATCCGCCATGCCGTGCTGAACCTCGCCGCGGGTCTGGTCGACTCGTCCGAGGTCGAGATCTCGCGTCATGACCCGCCGGATCAGGTCGTGAGGACGATCTCGAGGGAGATCGTCAAGCTGGGGCGGAGAAAGCGCTACTCCGGGAAGATCATGGGTCTCGGGCTGACCGTTCCGGGGCTGGTCCGGACGGACGGATATGTCGTTCATCTGCCGATTCTGGGCTGGAAGGATACCAATCTTCTCGGCCTGATCGCCGGCGTCACCGATCTGCCCTGCGCGGTCGAGAACAATGCGAACGCCGCCGCCTTCGGGGCGATGTATTGCGATGCGTCGCTGGGGAGCGACAGTGCCATCTTCCTCAAGCTCGGCACCGGATGCGGCGGCGCCGTGGTGCTGAACGGGAGGCTGCTTCGCGGCGCCTCGGGCGTCGCGGGCGAACTCGGCCATGTGCGCGTGAGCGAAACCGGCGTTCCCTGCAGCTGCGGCCAGGTCGGTTGCCTGGAAAGCTGGGTCAATCTCGCGGCCGTCGCACGCTGCTATCTCGGCACGGACCGGATCTCGGATGCCGAGCGCGCCAGACTGCCCGAGGAAGTCGCGCGCGCGGCGATCGCGGAGGAGCCCGCCGCCCTCGCCGCGCTGAACAGCCTTTCGCGCCACCTGGGGCTCGGGATCATCTCCCTGGTCAACGTGTTCAACCCGGCCAGTGTCGTGCTGGGAGGCGTCATGCGCCCCCTGATCGCGCAATGCCTCGACACGCTCCGGCCGATGGTCGCCGAGGGGATCGTCCCGGGCATCCCGGTCCCGGAGTTGCGGCTGTCCGCCCTCGGCGTCTACGAAAGCGCCATCGGCGCGGCCTCGCTCGCGCATCATCGCACCTTCGATGTCGTCGACGCCGACTATTCGCTGAATACATGACGGCTCCCGTCGCGGGCTGGCTACCGCGCGAACGCGCCTTGGCATGATCGGCAGGGCGCTCGTCCGACCGCGCTCCATCCCTGCCATGAGCGGCGGGCCGTCCCGCCTTCGCTCTTGCGTTCCGCGAGATCATGACCTAGATTCAGGTCATGATCCGGAGGCACCCCCGATGCGTATCGCCATAGCCGAGGCCAAGGCCCAGTTCGCCGAACTCATCCGCCGCGCGGAAGCGGGCGAGGCGATCGAGCTTACGCGCTACGGGCATCCGGTGGCGCGGATCGTCGCCGCCGAGCGTCCGGTCCGCCGCGCGCTGATCGGCGCGATGGCAGGGGCGTTCACCCTGCCCGAGGACATGTTCGCCGCCGATGCCGAGGTCGCGGAGATGTTCCGCGAGAGTATCGGGACCAGGTGAAGCTTCTGCTCGACACCCATGTGCTGCTCTGGGCGCTGCTCGACGATCCGCGGCTCTCGGAGGCGCAGGCGCGCGCGATCGGGGAGGGGGATCTCTACCTCTCGGCCGCGAGCGTCTGGGAGATCGGGATCAAGCGGGCGATCGGCAAGCTGGACCTGCCGGACGGCATCTTCGACGTGGCCCGCGACGCCGGATGCCGTCCGCTGCCGATCACCTGGCGCCACGCGGAGACCGCCGCCGCGCTGCCGCCGCGTCATTCCGACCCGTTCGACCGGATGCTGATCGCACAGGCGATCTGCGAAGGGCTGACACTCCTGAGTTCGGACGCGAAGTTCCGCGACTACGAGGTCGATCTGATCGGCTGAGACGGTGCCGCATGGCCCCTGAGCGCCGTGTCGCGATCCGGGGCGGCAGGCGGGGGGACCGCGGTTCGCCGACAGCGCCACCTTCGCCCGCCATGAGTAACGACCCCGATCGCGAGTGGGCTTTTGCCCCGTATTGTGGAATTGGAGGAGCGGCGAGGGCTGGGAATCGGCGATGCCGGGCCTCGGCCGCTTTCGCGAGATCAACCGGTGCCGATGCGCCTCGGAACGATCTCGATCGGGGAGGAACCTGCCTTGCAGACCGGTGGCGCGCCAATCTTCGACCGCGAGGAGGTCTCACGCCGCGTGGCGGAGGCCCTGCCGCGCTTCCGCGCGGCGCTGGGGCGCGAGGAGGCGGTGACGACCGCGGCCGCGGTCCGCGAGCATCACGCCCGGGGCGAGGGGATCCCCGACCGGGCGCTGCCCGACGCGGTGCTGTTTCCGCGCGCCAACGCGGAGGTCGCCGCCGTCGCCGCGATCTGTCACGAGGCCGGCATTCCGATCATCGCCTTCGGCGCCGGCACCTCGCTCGAAGGCCATGTCGCGGCGATCCATGGCGGGATCTCGCTCGATCTTTCGGGGCTGAACCGGATTCTCGACGTCTCCGAGGCGAGCCTCGACTGCCGGGTCGAGGCCGGTGTCACGCGCGAGGATCTCAACACGCACCTGCGCGCCTCGGGCCTGTTCTTTCCGATCGATCCCGGCGCGAACGCGTCGCTCGGCGGCATGGCGGCGACCCGCGCCTCTGGGACCGCGGCCGTGCGCTACGGCACGATGCGCGAGAGCGTCATGGGGCTCACCGTCGTCACCGCCGACGGACGCATCGTGCGTACCGGAAGCCGGGCGCGGAAGAGCGCGACCGGCTACGACCTGACGCGGCTCTTCGTCGGGAGCGAGGGTACGCTCGGCGTCATCACCGAACTCCAGCTCCGCCTTCAGGGCCGCCCCGAGGCCGAGCGCGCGGCGGTCTGCCAGTTCCCGCGCGTCGAGGACGCGCTTGGCCTCACGGTCGCCATTCTGCAGATGGGGCTTCCGATCGCGCGGATCGAGCTTCTGAACGCGATGCAGATGCGCATGTCGATCCGCCACAGCGACCTCGGGGAACTGGCCGAGACGCCGACGCTCTTCATGGAGTTCCAGGGCCCGCCCGGGGCGGTGGCGGAGCAGATCGAGATCGTGGCGGGGCTCTGCGCCGAGCATTCCGGCGGCGAGATGCGTTGGGCCGAGACCCGGGAGGACCGCGCGCGGCTCTGGAAGGCGCGCCACACCGCCTATTATGCCAGCCTGCATTACCTGCCGAACCGCAACGTCATGAGCACCGACGCCTGCGTGCCGATCTCGGAGCTCGCCGCCTGCATCCTCGAGACCGAGGCCGATGTCACGGAGACCGGGTTGATCGCGGCGCTGACGGGGCATGTCGGCGACGGGAATTTCCACCTCGCGATCCTGTTCGATCCGGATTCGGCGGAGGAACGGAGCCGGGCCGAGGCGCTGGCGCTTCGCACCGGCGAACGCGCGCTCCGCCTCGGCGGCACCTGTTCGGGCGAGCATGGCGTGGGGCTGCACAAGCTCGACCTCGCGGCGCGCGAGAACGGCGAGGCGCTCGATCTCATGTGGTCGATCAAGCGCGCGCTCGACCCGCGCGGGATCATGAATCCGGGCAAGCTCCTGAAGCCGCGATCCTGAGGCTGGGGCGGTTGGCGGTGGGTGCGCGCACCCACCCTACCGGATCGTGTAGCCGCCATCGACGACGAGGTTCTCGCCGTTCACGATGGCCGCGAGGTCGGAGCAGAGATACATCGCGGCGGCGGCGATCTCGGTGGGGCGGGCGAAGCGGCCGACCGGGATTTCCGCCTTCGCGCGCTCGCCCTTCTCGCCGGACCAGCCGACGAGGGCCATCGGCGTCTCGACAACCGTCGGCGAGATCNGCCGACCGGGATTTCCGCCTTCGCGCGCTCGCCCTTCTCGCCGGACCAGCCGACGAGGGCCATCGGCGTCTCGACAACCGTCGGCGAGATCGCATTCGTCGTGATCCCGTGGCGCGCCCATTCGAGCGCCAGCACCCGGGTCAGATTGATGACGCCCGCCTTGCTCGACCCATAGGCCGCGTGCTCGTCGATCGCGACGATCCCGGCCTGCGAGGCGAGGTTGACGATCCGCCCGCGTCCCGACCGCCTGAGCCAGGGAAAGGCCGCGCGGGCCATCAGCCAGGGCGCGCGCAGGTTGATCGCATGGGTCAGGTCCCACTCCTCGATCGACTGCTCCTCCGCCTTGCCGACCATGCCGAGGCCCGCGTTGTTGACGAGGATGTCGATCCCCATCGCCTCGCCGATCTCGGAGACCGTCGCCGCGATCGCATCGGCGTCGGTGAGATCGAGCCGCCAGGCCCGGTGCTCGCCCGGCAGTTTCGCCGCGATCTCCGAGCAGTCGGCGATATCGACGAGCGCGAGCCGGGCACCGGCGGCGGCGAAGGCCTCGGCCATCGCCGTGCCGATGCCGCCGGCGGCGCCGGTCAGCAGGACGGTCGTGTCGGTGAGCGTGGTCATTTCCGTCCCTCAGATGTCGAAGTTGGTCGGGAGCACGACGATATCGCGGATGGTGACGTTGCGCGGCCGCGCCGGCTGAAGAGGCCCGCTCTCGTCACGGCTTCGCCGGCGCCCTCGGCCGGCATCGGATTCATCGTTGCGAGCCTGTCGTCGTCGAAGTCGTGGAAATCGCCATTGTCGGCGTTGTCGGCGTAAATGTCGAGCGCGCCGAGACGGAACTGTTCCAGTGCCATGTGCTCTCCGTCCATCCGGCTCAGAGCGCGCAGGCGGCGTGATAGGCCCGCAGACTCTCGCCGACGCGCCAGATCAGCAGTGCCTCGGGATCGAGGGGCCTGTCGGCGAAGGCCGTGGCGGCGGGCAGGTGCTGCCACATGAGGGGCAGGGGCACGGTCTGGCCCTTGAGCGCCTCCATCAGCCTCGCGACCGCGGCTTCGGCGGCCTCGGATGCCCAGTAGTAGCGGATCCGGTCCGAGAGCGAGTAATGGCGCAGCACCGCCTCGGTCGCCGCGTCGCCGGAATAGTGCCGGTTCCAGTTGCCGGGCGCTTCGAGCATCACCTGCTCCATCGCGGCCCTGAGCGGGCGCTCGCCATAGCCGGGGACGAGATCGGAGGCGATGAGATCGAGCGCGTAGAGCGCCTCGCGCAGCACGAAGGTCAGTTCCGGGCCGACCTTGA
>NZ_JBKQWU010000062.1:0-17915 GCF_047275745.1 Amaricoccus sp. W119
CGTCCAAAGCCGCTTCGTCCGACGCGCCATAACGTGGTCCATAGTGTCCGCTATCCTCACCGGACGCTATCCGACGCTCCCAGCGCTCGGCAGCGCGGTCGCCCCGGACGCTTACGCATGACCGACCGATCGATACCGAGAGCCGCACGGTCGCCACGAAGCTGGAAGAGCGCATCGACAAGCTGGAGCGCCAGAAGATTGTCTTGGCCGGGAAGACCGTGAAACAGGTGCCGACCAAGGCGAGGCTGGAGGATTGTATGGAACTCACGCTCCGCTTCCTTTCAAGCCCTTGGAGTATCTACGAGAATGTCACGCATGCCATGCAGCAGACAGCGCTTCGGCTCGCCTTCGCGAAGCCCATCACATACTGCCGGAATCAGGAGTATGGAGCTAAAAAACTGCCTTTCCCTTCAAGGCGTTAGGGGATCTGATGGAAAATGGTGCTGCTGGAGAGATTTGAACTCTCGACCTCTCCCTTACCAAGGGAGTGCTCTACCCCTGAGCTACAGCAGCGCCGGGTCGACCCTATCGGGCGGACGGGCGCGTTTTAGCCGATCCTGCGCGGCGCGCAAGGGGCAATCGGTGGCGGCGGTGTCGCTTTTCCTTTCGGCGCGGCCGCGCTAGAGAGGGCGAATGTCGGACAAGCATGCGAACCTGGGCAAGGCTGAACGCGAGGCGGAAAAGGCCCGGCGGCTGGCCGAGGCCTTGCGCGCGAACCTGGGGCGACGCAAGGCGCGGCAACGGTCGCGCGCGGCCGGCGAGGCGTGCGAAGCGGAGCCGGGCGAAGAGGTGGGCGCACCGGTTGCGCCCGTGCCGCTGTCGCACCCCGTGCCGCGGCCTGAGCCGCGTGCCGATGACGCGCGGGGCGAACGGGATGAGGGCGGTGAGGCTACGAACGTCCGCGACGGTCCGCCCGACAAGGCGCCGGGCGGCGACAACGAGTGAAACCGGGCGCGAAGCCCGTGACGAGGCAGGAAGTTAAGGCATGGACAGTATTCTCGTGCGCGGCGGACAGCGGCTGAACGGTCGAATCCCGATTTCCGGCGCGAAGAACGCGTGTCTGACCCTGATGCCGGCGGCGCTGCTCTGCGACGAGCCGCTGACGCTCACGAACGCGCCCCGGCTGTCGGACATCCGCACCATGGCAGCGCTGCTCGAAAGCCTCGGCTGCGAGGTGGCGGCACTACAGCAGGGGCGCGTGCTGGTCGTCGGAGCGGAGCGGATCGCGAACCACCGTGCCGATTACGAGATCGTGCGCAAGATGCGCGCCTCGATCCTCGTCCTCGGGCCGATGCTCGCCCGCGACGGCCACGCGGAGGTGAGCCTGCCGGGCGGATGCGCGATCGGCGCGCGGCCGGTCGATCTGCATCTCGCGGGGCTCGAGGCGATGGGAGCCGAGCTCGACCTGCGCGACGGCTACGTCCATGCGAAGGCGCCGCGCGGGCTGAGGGGCGCGGATTTCACCTTCCCGATGGTCTCGGTCGGCGCGACCGAGAACCTGCTGATGGCGGCGACGCTCGCCAAGGGCACGACGCGGCTCATCAACGCGGCGCGGGAGCCCGAAATCGTCGATCTCGCGCGCTGCCTGCGGCGGATGGGCGCGCAGATCGCGGGCGAAGGCACCGACACGATCGAGATCCAGGGCGTCGCGCGGCTGAGCGGGGCCACGCATCCCGTGGTGACGGACCGGATCGAGCTCGGCACCTACATGCTCGCGCCGGCGATCACCGGTGGCGAGGTCGAGCTGCTCGGCGGGAAACGCGAGCTGGTCGAGGCCTTCGCGGAGCGGCTGGAGGTGGCGGGGATCGAAGTCGCGGATACCGCCGACGGGCTTCGGGTCAGCCGGCAGAACGGGCGCATCCGGCCCGTCGACGTGGTGACGGCGCCGCATCCGGGCTTTCCGACCGATCTGCAGGCACAGATGATGGCGCTCCTGACGCTCGCCGACGGGGTCAGCCATCTCGAGGAGCGCATCTTCGAGAACCGTTTCATGCACGCGCCGGAGCTTGCGCGCATGGGGGCGCATATCGAGGTGCATGGCGGCACGGCGACGGTGACCGGCGTGGAGCGGCTCAGGGGCGCGCCGGTGATGGCCACGGACCTCCGCGCGAGCGTGAGCCTCATCCTCGCGGGCCTCGCGGCCGAGGGCGAGACGCGGGTGGCGCGGGTCTATCATCTCGACCGGGGCTACGAGCGGGTGGAGGAGAAGCTCTCCGCCTGCGGCGCGCGGATCGAACGGATCACCGAGAAGGCCGCCTGAGGCCCGGAGGTTCTGGCGGGGAGCTTTGACGGCGAGCTTTGACGGGGAGCATTGAACGGATGAGCGGGGAAATCGAAGACGCGCGGTTCGAGGACGGAGCGGAACCCGCGCTCCGGCTGCGCGCCGAAAGCGTGGAGGATCTCGAGGTCATCTCGGCGCTGACCCAGGATGCGATCAGCCAGACGACGGATGTCGCCTGGATGCCGCGGCGACGCCGATTCACGTTGCTGATCAACCGGTTCCGTTGGGAAGATGCGAAAGCGGCCGAACGGCAGGGCCGCCCCGCCGAACGGGCGCGCGCGCTCCTCACGATCGACGGCGTGCTGACCGCGCGGGCGAGCGGGATCGATCCGCGGGACCGCGACCTGGTCATCGCGCTTCTCTCGCTAGGCTTCGAGCCTCGGGAGGACGGCGCCGGAACGCTCCGGATCGTGCTGGCGGGCGACGGCGAGGTCGCGCTCGAGGTCGAGTGCCTCGACGTGACGCTCCGCGACGTGACGCGGCCCTATGTGGCCCCCTCGCGTCGCGTGCCGCGGCACCCCGGGTCGTGACACGCCGCGTCGCGACGCGCTTGAGCGAGACGCGGCGAGCGGCTAAGGCTCCCCTCCGAGGAGACGCGCCCATGCCCCAGTTTCTCGACACGAGCGAGCCCGGCTTTCCGGACCGTTTCGCCGCCCTGATCGGGCGGAAGCGCGAAAGCGACGCGGATGTGGACGCCGCGGTTCAGGAGATCATCGCCGAGGTGGCGGCGCGCGGCGACGCGGCGCTGATCGAGATGACCGCGCGCTGGGACCGGCTGGACCTGACCCCGGAAACCTTGGCCTTCTCGCGGGCGGAGATCGACGCGGCCTGCGCCGAGGTGCCCAGGGCCGAGCGCGCGGCGCTGGAACTCGCCGCGGAACGAATCCGCGCCTATCATGCGCGGCAGATGCCCGAGGACGCGCGCTGGACCGATCCGGCCGGGGCCGAACTCGGCTGGCGGTGGACCGCGGTCTCGGCGGCGGGGCTCTACGTGCCGGGCGGGCTGGCCTCCTACCCTTCCTCGGTGCTGATGAATGCGATCCCCGCCCGGGTCGCGGGCGTGGAGCGGCTCGTGATCTGCGCGCCGACGCCGGGCGGCGCCGTCAACCCGCTCGTGCTCTGCGCGGCGCGGCTCGCGGGCGTCGACACGGTCTACCGCGTGGGGGGCGCGCAGGCGATCGCCGCGCTCGCCTTCGGGACAGAGACCATCGCGCCGGTCGACAAGATCACCGGGCCTGGCAACGCCTTCGTCGCGGCGGCGAAGCGGCGGGTCTTCGGCCGGGTCGGGATCGACATGATCGCCGGCCCCTCCGAAGTGCTGATCCTCGCGGATGCCGGGAACGACCCCGACTGGCTCGCGCTCGATCTGCTCGCGCAGGCCGAGCACGATGCCTCCGCGCAGTCGATCCTGATAACCCCCGACGCCGATTTCGGCCGGGCCGTCGCCGAGGCCGTGGCGAAGCGTCTCGAAACGCTGGAACGGCGCGAGATCGCGGGGGCGAGCTGGCGCGATCATGGGGCGGTCATCACGGTGGCGAACTGGGACGAGGCGCTGGCGCTCTCCGACCGGATCGCCCCCGAGCATCTGGAGATCTGCGCCGACGAGGCCGAGGTGCTGGCGGCACGCGTGCGTCACGCGGGAGCGATCTTCATCGGCGCGCTGACGCCCGAGGCGATCGGAGATTACGTCGGCGGGCCGAACCATGTACTGCCGACCGCGCGTTCGGCGCGATTTTCCAGCGGATTGTCGGTACTCGACTTCCTGAAACGCACTACCATCGCCCGGATGACGCCCGCGGCGCTGCGCGCGATCGGCCCGGCGGCGGAGGCCCTCGCGCGATCCGAGGGGCTCGAGGCGCATGGGTTGTCGGTCAGCGCGCGGCTGGCCAGGATGAACGACGGGTTGAATGACGGGCTGAACGACGAGCTCAACGAGGAGACTACCGGATGACCGAGCGGACGACCGAGGTAGCCGAGCCAAAGCCCTCCGCCCGCCTTGTCGGCGTGACGCTCGACGAGGCCGGCCTCGCGCCGCCCACGCCCGAGATCGAGCAGGAGCGGCGGGTCGCGATCTACGACCTGCTCGAGGAGAACACCTTCGGCCTCAAGGGCCGCGACGGCCGCGCGGCGCCCGATGGCCCGTATCACCTTCGCCTCTCCATCCGCGAACGGCGGCTGGTCTTCGACCTGACGACCGAGGATGGCGGGCCGGCGGGCGAGTTTCATCTCTCGCTGACACCCTTCAACCAGGTGGTGAAGGACTACTTCCAGATCTGCGAGAGCTATTTCGACGCGGTCAAACGCCTGCCGCCCGCCCAGATCGAGGCGATCGACATGGGCCGCCGCGGCATCCACAACGAAGGCTCACGCGTTCTGCTCGAACGGCTGGAGGGCAAGGCGGACACCGACATGCCAACGGCGCGACGGCTCTTCACCCTCATCTGCGTCCTGCACTTCAAGGGATGATCCGATCTTGGCGCTGGTCCCGCAATCCGTGCTGTTCTGCTGCGATTTCAACGCGGTAAGGTCACCGATGGCCGAGGGGATGGCGCGCAAGTTCTATCCCCGGCGCATCTTCGTCCAGTCCGCCGGCGTCCGCAACGAGCTCGATGTCGACGGGTTCTCGATCTCCGTCTGCGCGGAGATCGACGTCCAGATCGAGCGGCACAAGGTCCGTTCCTTCCACGACATGGAGGATTGGGGCGACAGGATCGACGCCTACGATCTCATCGTGGCGCTCTCCCCCGCCGCCCAGCGCCAGGCGCTCGAATACACCCGCTACCACGCGATCGATGTCGAATACTGGCCCGTCGAGGACCCGACCGGACTGGGCGAGACCCGGGAGGCGAAGCTCACGGCCTATCGCCGGACGCGCGACCAGATCCGCGAGCGGATCATTCGACGCTTCGGCCCGCCCGATCCGCCGCGGATACCGAAAAAACCGGATGACGACGGGTAAAAGCGACCGAACCAGGACGCTTTGCTCTTGAACTTCCGTGAACTTGGCACCACTTTCCGCCGGCGCGCTCCGGGGACGATTCTCGACCGTCCCGGGGTGCATTTCTGAAACCGCATCGGATTGAACATGGCCAAGGAAGAGCTTCTCGAATTTCCCGGGGTCGTGACCGAGCTTCTGCCAAACGCGACCTTCCGGGTTGAGCTCGAAAACGGCCATACGATCATCGCCCATACCGCCGGCAAGATGCGCAAGAACCGCATCCGTGTTCTGGCGGGCGACAAGGTTCAGGTCGAAATGACCCCCTACGACCTCACCAAGGGTCGCATCAACTACCGCTTCAAGTAAGCAGACTTCCGCCCCTCGGGCGGAAGGCACGCGGCCGCTCCCGCGCACCGAGCCCGAGTACCGAGCCCGCGCACCGAGACGGAGCCTCTCCTTCCGTGACAGAATTCATCCTCGGCTCAGCCAGTCCGCGGCGGCGTGAACTGCTGGCCCAGATCGGCGTGACGCCCGACCGTGTGGTCTCGCCCGATATCGACGAAACCCCCCGTCCGCGAGAAGCACCGCGCGCGCTCGCGCTGCGGCTCGCCGAGACCAAGGCCTCCGCCGTCGCGGCGGGACCGGGCGCCTTCGTGCTCGCGGCGGACACGGTCGTGGCGCTCGGAACCCGCGTGCTCGGCAAGCCCGCGGACGAAGCGGAAGCGGCGGCGTTCCTGCGCAAGCTCTCCGGCCGGCGGCACCGGGTCTTCACCGGCGTCGCCCTCCGGGGTCCCGCACGGAACTGGAACCGCGCAGTGGAGACGGTGGTACGCGTGAAGCAGCTCTCCGAGGATGAGATCGCGGACTACATCGCGAGCGGCGAGTGGCGCGGCAAGGCCGGCGGCTATGCGATCCAGGGCCGGGCGGCGGCGTTCATTCCCTGGATCGGCGGATCGCACAGCAATGTCGTGGGACTGCCGCTCGTCGAAGTGGCGAACCTGCTGCGCGCCGCCGGGCTTCGCCGGTGAAGGGGCGCGAGGTCCGGATCGAGCGGCTTCGCCGCGGCGGTCACATCGCCGCGCTCACGGTTGACGGGCGGCTCTGGGATCTGCTGACCGACCCCGATCCGTCCGATCCGGCGCCCCGCCCCGAGGCGATCTATCGCGCGGTCGTCGGCCGGCCGATGAAAGGGATCGGCGGCGTGATGCTGGATCTCGGTGGGGGCCGCGCCGGATTTCTGCGCTCGGCGCGTCCGCCGCGCCCGGGGTCGAGCGTCATCGTCCAGGTGAGCACCTGGGCCGAGCGCGGCAAGGCACCCCCCGTGAGCGACCGGCCGCTCCTGAAGGGGCGCGCCGCGATCCTGACGCCGGGCGCCCCGGGTCGGAACGTCGCGCGCTCCCTGCGCGATTCCGACCGGCGGGCCGAACTGACGGCGCTGGCAGGGGCGGCGATGCGGGACGCCCCGGAGGATCTCGGCCTGATCCTGCGCTCCGCCGCCGGCGCGATGCCCGACGAGGCGATAGCGGCGGAAATCACCGCGCTTCGCGCCGAATTGTCCGAACTCTCCACCGAAGGCGCCACCGGCGAGCTGCGCCCGGCGCCGGGGGCGGCGGCGGAGGCGGCACGGGAATGGCTGGAGCTGGACGAGACGGCTGTCGAGGGGCTCGGCGATCTCTGGGAGGCGGTCGAGGCGCTCAGCGACCCGCGCGTCCCCCTCGGAGCGGGTTTCATGGCCGTCGAACCGACCCGCGCGCTGGTCGCGGTGGACGTGAACACCGGAGGCGACGCCTCGCCGGCGGCGGCGCTGAAGGTCAATCTCGCGGCGGCGCGGGAGCTGCCCCGGCAGCTGCGGCTGCGCGGCCTCGGCGGGCAGATCACGATCGATTTCGCCCCGCTCGCCAAGTCGGAGCGGAGCCAGGTCGAAAAGACGCTGAACGCGGCGCTGCGCGCGGACGGTATCGACACGACGCTCGCGGGCTGGACACCGCTCGGTCATCTGGAACTTCTCAGACGACGCTCGCGCCGGCCGATAGGGGCGATTTCGGAAGGTGCCTAATTTCGCGGCAACGCGGAAATGAATCTGCGGCACCGCGAAAACGACCCTCGCGCGCGCTTGAACCGGGCGAAGCGCGCGTGTAACTTTACCTGACATGATCGTTAGGGATTGCCCGTGAAATGGCCGATGGAATGCAGTTTCCCGCGGTACGCGTCGGCTGCCAACATTGTGGTGCACGGAACCGAGCCGTCTGTTCCGATTGCGTGCCGGCCGAACTGGAAGAGTTGGATCGCATAAAGGTCTATCGGCGCTTCGCCGCCGGCGACACGATTGCCTGGGCGGGCGAGCGGATGCCGATGATCGGCTCGGTGATCGAAGGGGTCGCCGTCCTGTCCGCGACCCTGTCGGACGGCCGTCGCCAGACGGTCGGCCTGCTGCTGCCCTCGGATTTTCTGGGCCGTCCCGGCCGTGCCCGCGCGGGTTTCGACGTCGTGGCGGCGACCGAGGTCACCTTCTGCATGTTCCGCACCGCCGAATTCGAGCGTCTGCTCGAACAGAGTCCTCGGATGTTCAACCGCCTTCTCGAGATGAAGATGGACGAGCTCGACGTCGCGCGTGAATGGATGGTCCTGCTCGGCCGCAAGACGGCGCGCGAACGGATCGCGAGCCTGCTGGTGCTGCTCGGCCGGCGCGAGGCCGAGATCGCCGAGCGCCCCGTCAGCGGCCGCGTCACCTTCCCGCTCCGGATCACGCGCGAGGCGATGGCCGACTATCTTGGCCTGACAATCGAGACCGTGAGTCGGCAGCTTTCGCAGCTGCGGCGCGAGCATCTGATCCGGCTCGTCGAGAATCGCGGCGTGGAGATCCCCGATTTCGATGCCCTGGCCGCCGAATCGGGCGGGCCCGAGTAGGCGGGCGCACGCCGCCAGCCCCCCGCCACCGGCCATCTCGCAGCAACCGCCCGCCCGGAATTCCGCTGGAGCCATCGCCCGCGCGAGAGCGAAGCGCCCTTTCTCCATCCCGACCGTCCCACCTCGCGTTCCGTGGCGCGGGAGCAACCATGACCGGCATTCTCGCGCCCGCGCGCCCGGAGGTTGGCGGGAGGTCGGCATGAGGTTGATCTGAATCAAAGAGTGCCCCCGGCTTTTGTTGCAAGGCCTCCACCATCACGCGAAACAGGCGAGGCCGAGAGCCCCGCGGCGCAGATCGGGGGCGACGATGGTCGATGTGTTCAAGATCGCTGGATTCGGCGTTCTGACACTATTCTTTGCCATGGCGGCGAATTTCGGGATGGACGAAGCCTACCGGTTTCACGCCATCCTGCTCATGATCCTGGCGGGGGCGGGTACGCTCTGGGCCATCCGGACGGCGGGGGCGCCTCCGGCCCCGGTGTCGGATGGCTACAATGACGGCGTGATCCGCGCCGGCGTGATCGCGACGGCGGTCTGGGGCGTGGTCGGCTTTCTCGCCGGCGTCGTCATCGCCTTCCAGCTCGCCTATCCGGACCTGAATTTCGGCCTGCCCTGGACGAGCTTCGGTCGGCTCCGGCCGCTGCACACCTCCGCCGTGATCTTCGCCTTCGGTGGCAACGCCCTCATCGCGACCTCGTTCTACGTCGTGCAGCGGACCTGCGCGGCGCCGCTCTGGGGCGGTCGCGCGGCCTGGTTCGTCTTCTGGGGCTACAATCTCTTCATCGTCCTCGCCGCGACCGGCTATGTGCTCGGCTCGACGCAGTCCAAGGAATACGCGGAACCGGAATGGTACGTGGACCTGTGGCTGACCGTCGTCTGGGTCACCTATCTCGCCGTCTTCCTCGGCACGATCGTGAAGCGCCGGGAGCCCCATATCTACGTGGCGAACTGGTTCTACCTCTCGTTCATCGTGACGATCGCGATGCTGCACGTGATCAACAACCTGGCGATCCCGACCTCGATCTGGTCCTCGGAATCGATCAGCCTGTTCTCGGGCGTGCAGAGCGCGATGACGCAATGGTGGTACGGCCATAACGCGGTCGGCTTCTTCCTGACCGCCGGCTTCCTCGGGATGATGTACTATTTCGTCCCGAAACAGGCCGAGCGGCCGGTCTACAGCTACAAGCTCTCGATCATCCATTTCTGGGCGATCATCTTCCTCTATATCTGGGCCGGTCCGCATCACCTGCACTATACCGCCCTGCCCGACTGGGCGCAGATCCTCGGCATGGTGTTCTCGATCGTGCTCTGGATGCCGTCCTGGGGCGGCATGATCAACGGGCTGATGACGCTGCAGGGGGCCTGGGACAAGCTCCGGACCGATCCGATCCTGAGGATGCTCGTGGTCTCGGTCGGCTTCTACGGCATGGCGACCTTCGAGGGGCCGATGATGTCGATCCGCTCGGTCAATTCGCTCAGCCATTACACCGACTGGACGATCGGGCATGTGCATTCCGGCGCGCTCGGCTGGAACGGGATGATCACCTTCGGCGCGCTCTACTACCTGACGCCGAGGCTCTGGAACCGCGAGCGGCTGCATTCGCTCAGCCTCGTCTCCTGGCACTTCTGGCTCGCGACGATCGGAATCGTGCTCTACGCCTCGTCGATGTGGGTCTCGGGCATCATGCAGGGGCTGATGTGGCGCGAGGTCGACGACCAGGGCTTCCTCGTCAACTCCTTCGCCGACTCCGTGGCGGCCGCGCATCCGATGTATGTGGTCCGCGCGATCGGCGGCGCGCTCTATCTCGCTGGCGGAGTGATCATGCTCTACAATCTGTGGAAGACGGTCCGGGGCACCCCCGATGCCGCGACCACGACCGTGGCCGCGGAATAGGAGGGGCCGATGTCCGACAATGATCAGATCCGCGACCCGGAGAAGGACCCGAACGTCTCGACCGTGAGCGACCTGCCCGACGAGATCCCCAACGAACTGCCGCATCAGAGCTGGCTGTTCCGCCACCACCACCTGATCGAGAAGAACGCCTTCCTGCTCCTGGTGCTGTCCTTCATCGTCGTCTCGGTCGGCGGTCTCGTGCAGATCGTACCGCTCTTCTACCTCGACAACACGATCGAGAAGGTCGAGGGCGTCCGTCCCTACAGCCCGCTCGAACTCGCGGGTCAGCGGATCTACATCCGCGAGGGCTGCTACGTCTGCCACAGCCAGATGGTCCGGGCACTGCGCGACGAGGTCGACCGCTACGGACCCTACTCGCTCGCGGCCGAATCGATGTACGACCATCCCTTCCTCTGGGGCTCGAAGCGCACCGGGCCCGATCTCGCCCGGGTCGGCGGCCGCTATTCGGACGACTGGCATGTCGAGCATATGAAGGAGCCGCGCGCGCTCGTCCCGGAATCGGTGATGCCGGCATACCCGTGGCTCGCGGAAACCCCGCTCGGCTCGGAGCGGACGACGCAGTTCCTGACTGCCCAGCGCGCCGCCGGGGTCCCCTATACCGACGAGATGATCGAGAATGCCCGGGTCGATTTCCGGACCCAGGCCGATCCGGATACCGGCGATGTCGAGGCGCTCCAGACCCGCTATCCGAAGGCCGTCGCGCGCAACTTCGACGGCGAGCCGGGCGTGAGCGAGCTCGACGCGCTGATCGCCTATCTCCAGATGCTCGGCACGCTGGTCGATTTCTCGACCTTCGAGCCCGACGCCAGTCGGTAGAGGGCGCGATGGATCGTTACACCCTCCTGCGCCATCTCGCCGACAGCTGGGCCCTGCTGGCGCTGTTCCTGATCTTCGGCGCGCTGATCGTCTGGGTCTTCCGGCCCGGCTCGCGCCGGATTCATGACGATATCGCGAGTTCCATTTTCCGCAACGAAGACAAGCCGAAGGACAATCCCGATGGCAAATAGGCGCGAGATTGACCAGGCGACGCAGACCGAGACGACCGGGCACGAATGGGACGGAATCCGCGAGCTCGACACGCCGATGCCCCGGTGGTGGCTCTGGACCTTCTACGCCACCATCGTCTGGGGGATCGTCTTCGTGATCCTCTATCCCGCCTGGCCGCTCATCAATGGCGCGACGCCGGGGCTGCTCGGCTATTCGAGCCGGGCGAGCGTGCGGAACGATCTCGAAGCGGCGGCCGAGGCGAATGCGCGGCTCGACGCCCGGCTGATGGAGTCCGACATCGCCTCGGTCGAGCAGGACGCGGAACTCCTGTCCTTCGCCATGGCGGGTGGCGGCGCGGTGTTCCGCAACACCTGCTCGCAGTGTCACGGCGCGGGTGGTGGCGGGTTGCCGCTCAGCTATCCCAATCTCGCCGATGATGACTGGCTCTGGGGGGGGACCGCGCCGGACATCGAACAGACCGTCACGCATGGCATCCGCTACGAAGATGACCCCGACACCCGGTACAGCGAGATGCCGAGCTTCGGCGACATCCTGGAGCCGGCCCAGATCGACGGGCTGACGCAATACGTGCTCTCGCTCTCCGACAGCCCGCACGACGGCGGCGCCGCGGCGGAGGGGGAACCGCTCTTCGCGGAGAACTGCGCCTCCTGCCATGGCGACGCGGGCGATGGCGGTCGCGAATTCGGCGCCCCCGACCTGACCGACCGCATCTGGCTCTATGGCGCCGATCCGGGCCAGGTCCATGCGTCGATCGACCAGGCGCATTTCGGCGTCATGCCCGCTTTCGCGGGCCGCCTGACACCCTCCGATATCCGCAAGGTCGCGATCTACGTCCATACGCTCGGGGGTGGCGAATAGGTGAGCATCTCCCGCCGGTCTGTAATCTCACCTCACAGAGCGCCACCAGCCGCGCCAGAGCGGGACAGCGGGGGCGCGGTCCCGGGCGGGTCCGGGGCGATCCAGGCGCCAGATCTCGGCGCGGGTAGCGGTCATGAACGACTCGGCGAGGATACCAATCATCGGAATGACTCCTTTCTCTCGCCGTCCATCCTGAGCCGAAAGGACGCATTCCGCGACTCAGGAAAAACGTGGATATGTAATGTGAGCTTTCAGGTTGGGCTGGGATGATGAACTGGCGGAACCTACCATCGATGACGGCGCTGCGCGCCTTCGCCGCGCTCGCGGAAACCGGAGGGCTCTCGCAGGCCGGCCGCGCCCTCAACGTGAGCCACGCGGCGGTCAGCCAGCAGATGCGCGCGCTCGAGGAACGGCTGGGGACGGCGCTTGTCACGCGGGAGGGCCGCGGGCTGTCGCTGACGCCGGCGGGGGTGGAACTCGCCCGGACCCTCAACGCGGCTTTCGGAGAGATCGAGGCGGCGGTCTCGGCGATCACCGGTCTCGAGCGGACGCGACCGTTGCAGATCTCGGTGACGGCGACCTTCGCGGCCTGGTGGCTGATGCCCCGGCTCACGGAGTTTCAGCAGGAGAACCCGGAGGTGGAGTTGATGATCAACCCGACCCCCGCGCTGGTTCCGCTGACGCCGGGCGGGGTGGATGTCGCGATCCGCTATGGCGCGGGCAACTGGCCCGGCCTCGATTCGGAACTGCTTGTCGAGACCGGCGTGGTCGCGGTCGCGCCCGCGAGACTGATGCGGGGCCGGCGCATCGACGACCCGTCCAGCTTCACGGACCTGCCCTGGCTGCAGGAAGCAGGCACGAACGAGGTCAGCGCCTGGCTCGACCGGCACGGCATCGTCGCCGAGCACAAGGTCCGGATCACCCATGTGCTGGGGAACATGACGCTCGACATTCTCCGGCGCGGCGATCCCGTCGTGGCGGCGGTTCCGCGCGTCTTCCTCGAAGACGACATCGCCGCCGGGCGGCTCGTGGTCCTTCTGGAGGAGGATCAGCCGGGCGCGGGCTACCACATCGTGACGCGCCCCGGGGTGGCGCGGCCGCCGCTGCGCGCTTTCGTCTCCTGGCTGCGCGCCGCGCGGCGCCGGGAGATCGGCCGGGACAGGGATCGCGGCGCGGCTTGATCCGGATCAAGGAAGCGCGGCGGGAACCGTGGCATGGATCGCCGCGGAATGGAGGCGCTCGCCTCCGAAGGGGCATGCCGTGACAAACCTGAATACCGAACCACCACCGCTCTTCGCGGCNGGATCAAGGAAGCGCGGCGGGAACCGTGGCATGGATCGCCGCGGAATGGAGGCGCTCGCCTCCGAAGGGGCATGCCGTGACAAACCTGAATACCGAACCACCACCGCTCTTCGCGGCGCGGGAACCGATCTTTCCGCGCCGGGTGTCGGGGACGTTCCGACGGTTGAAATGGTGGATCATGGCGGTCACGCTGACGATCTACTACGTCGCGCCCTGGATCCGCTGGGACCGGGGGCCGAGCCTGCCGGATCAGGCCGTGCTGGTCGATCTAGCGAACCGCAGGTTCTATTTCTTCTTCATCGAGATCTGGCCGCAGGAATTCTATTTCATCGCCGGGCTGCTCATCATGGCGGGCCTCGGCCTCTTTCTCTTCACCGCCGCGCTCGGCCGGGTCTGGTGCGGCTATACCTGCCCGCAGACCGTCTGGACCGACCTCTTCATCCTGGTCGAACGCTGGGTGGAGGGAGACCGCAACGCACGGGTCCGGCTCTGGAAGGCGCCCTGGACCGCGACGAAAATCCGCCTTCGCGCGGTCAAATGGACGCTCTGGCTGCTGATCGCCGTGGCGACGGGCGGTGCCTGGGTGTTCTATTTCACCGACGCGCCCACCCTGCTCGGCCAGCTCCTCCGGTTCGAGGCGCCCGGCGTCGCCTATGCCTCGATCGCCACGCTGACCGCGACGACGTTCGTCCTTGGCGGCTTCATGCGCGAACAGGTCTGCATCTACATGTGCCCCTGGCCCCGCATCCAGGCGGCGATGATGGACGAGGGCACGCTTACCGTCGGCTATCGCGAGGCCCGCGGCGAGCCAAGGGGCAAGCATCAGGCGCGCTCCGCGACGCCGCTCGGCGACTGCATCGATTGCCGGGCCTGCGTCAATGTCTGTCCCACCGGGATCGACATCCGTGACGGCCAGCAGATGGCCTGCATCACCTGCGCGCTCTGCATCGACGCCTGCGACGACGTGATGGACAAGATCAACAAGCCGCGCGGGCTGATCGACTATGTGGCTCTCGCCGACGGGGCGGGAACCGGCGGGCTCGCGCTGCGGCGGGTGTTCCGGCCGCGAATCCTGCTTTACGCGCTGCTCTGGTCGGGTATCGGGGTCGGAATGGTGGTGGCGCTCGCTCTTCGATCGGATCTGGCCTTCTCGGTCGAGCCGATCCGCAATCCGATCAACGTCACGCTCTCGGATGGCTCGATCCGCAACGCCTATGAACTGCGGCTGCGCAACATGACCGGCTACCCGCGCGATGTCGCCGTCTCGGCCAACGCCGAGGTTCCGCTGCGACTCGAACTGCAGGGTGTGGAGGGCGCGACGGTGACCGTCCCCGCGAACGAAACGCTGCGCCAGCGCGCCTATCTGACCAGCGCGCCGGACAGCCCGGCGAACGACGAAGCCTCGCTTCCCGTCGAACTCATCGTCACCGATGCCGCCGGCGGCGCCGAGGCGGCGGAGGATACCGTCTTCCACGGGAGGCAACGTTGAGCGAGCTGACCGGCCGCGGGGTCGCGGCGATCACGATCGGAGCCTTTGGCGTGATCATCGCGGTCAACGCCGTGCTCGCCGTCGTGGCGGTGGACAGCTTCTCGGGCACCGTCGTCGAGAACTCCTATATCGCAAGCCAATCCTTCAACGAGGAACTCTCGGCGCAACGCGCGCTGGGCTGGCAGGTGAGCCCGCGCGTCGAGGACGGGTATCTCCACCTCGATTTCGCGACCGCCGACGGCCGGCCGGCGCTTCTGGCGAACCTTCTCGTCACGGTGGGCAGGCCCGGGACCAACGCGGAGGACATGATCCTGCCGATGGAGGAAACAGCCGAGGGGTATGCGTCCACCGTGCGGCTTCCCGCGGGGGGATGGCGGGCCGAGATCGAGGCGGAGGCCGAGGACGGCACCCGCTTCCGCCAGAGCCGCTCGCTCTACGTGAGGGCGGATTGATGGCAGAGGCGGCGCTGGGAATGGCCTGCCCCGCCTGCGCCGCGGCGCCCGATCTCCGGGCCGTCCGCGCGAAGCCGGAGGCTTCGGGGCCATCGCGGCGGGTCGAACTGTCGCTGCCTTCGATCCATTGCGCGGCCTGCATCTCCGGGGTGGAGCGAACCCTGCTCTCGGAGCCGTCCGTCACCGCCGCGCGGGTCAACCTGACCCGGAAGCGCGTGACCGTCACCGTGCTCGACACGCCCGAGGCCGAGGACGGGCTGATCCGGATACTGCGCGCGCGGGGTTTCGAAGCGCGGCCGCTCGACTGCGCCCGGCTTTCCGGAACGCGAAAGGACCCCGAGGGGCGGGCGTTGCTGGCACGGATCGGGGTCGCGGGATTCGCCTCGATGAACGTGATGCTGCTCTCGGTCGCGGTCTGGTCAGGCGCGACCGATGCGACGCGCGACCTGATGCACTGGCTTTCGGCGCTCATCACCCTGCCCGCGGTCGCCTTCGCGGCGACGCCCTTCTTCCGGTCCGCGGGCCGGGCGCTCGCCGCGGGGCGCACCAACATGGACGTGCCTATCTCGACGGCGATCCTGCTCGCCCTCGCCGTGTCGCTGTCGGAGACGATGCTCTCCGGCGAGCAGGCGTTCTTCGAGGCGGCGATCATGCTCACCTTCTTCCTGCTGGTGGGGCGCTATCTCGCGCATACGGCGCGGTTGTCCGCGCGATCCGCCGCCGCCGAACTGGCCGCGCTCGAAGTGCGGCGTGCGAGGCGGCCCCTGCCCGACGGCACGTTCGAGACCGTTCCGGTCGACGCGCTCCGGGAGGGGGACGTGATCGTCGTCGCCGCCGGAGACCGGGTTCCAGCCGATGGCCTCGTGACCGAGGGCCGGTCGGAACTGGACCGGTCGATGCTGACGGGCGAGACGCTGCCGCAGGCCATCGCGCCCGGCGACCCGGTGCATGCCGGGATGATAAATCTCACGGGATCGCTGCGGGTGCGCGTCGTGGGCCTCGGCGATGACACGCTGCTTCGCAGGATCACCCATCTCGTCGAGGCGGCCGAACTCGCGCGGGGAAGCTGCGCGACGCTCGCCGATCGCGCGGCGCGGGCCTATGCGCCGCTCGTCAATGTTCTCGGGGTCGGCGCGCTGCTCTACTGGGGGCTGACGCTCGGCGACTGGCGCACGGCCTTCAACATCGCGGCCGCCGTCATGATCGTGACCTGCCCCTGCGGCCTCGGCCTCGCGGTGCCGGCGGTCCAGACAGCCGCCTCCGCGCGGCTTTTCCGGCGTGGAGTGCTCCTCAAGGACGGGACGGCGCTGGAAAGGCTCGCGCGGATCGATACCGTCATCTTTGACAAGACCGGAACGCTCACCACGGGCGATCCGGTTCTGATCGAACCCGAAGCGCTCGGACCCGAAAATCTCGCGCACGCCGCGGGACTCGCCGCGACCAGCAGGCATCCGCTCGCGCAGGCGATCTCGACGGCCGCGCGCAACGCCGATCTGCCGGCGATCCCAGCCTCCGAGGCTAGGGAGGTCCCCGGTCTCGGCATCCGCGGGCATTTCGGCGACATCGAAGCCCGGCTCGGGCGGGCGTCCTGGGTCGGAGATGCGTCCTCGGCCGAACCCGCCGAGACGACGACATGGCTGCGGCTCGGGACCGAGGATCCGCTGCCCCTGCGATTCGCCGACGAGCCTCGGCCCGACGCCCGGCAAACGGTTTCCGCGTTCCGGGACGCCCGGATGCATATCGCGTTGCTGTCGGGTGACGGGGAAGTTCCCGTCGCGAAGCTGTCGGCCGCGGTCGGCATCGATCTTTGGCACGCCAGCGCCACTCCCATCGACAAGGCCGCCTATCTGAGCTCGATCCGCGAGAGGGGCGGCCGCGCATTGATGATCGGCGACGGCTTCAACGACGCCGCCGCCCTGGCGCTGGCGGACGTGTCGATCACCCCCGCCTCCGCGGTGGATGTGAGCCGCGCCTCGGCGGATATCGTGCTGACATCCAACCGGCTCTCGGACGCCGCGGGCGCCTGGCGCATCGCGCGGACCGCGCGACGACGGATGGTCGAGAACATCGCCTTCTCCTTCGCCTACAACCTGATCACCGTGCCGATCGCCTTCATGGGCCACGTGAGCCCGCTCATCGCCGCGATCGCCATGTCGGGAAGCTCGATCGTCGTGAGCCTCAACGCGCTGAGGCTCGATGCCTGGGGGCGCCGGTGAACATCCTGATCCTGCTCATTCCCGCCTCGCTCGCCCTCGGTGGAGTCGCCCTGGTCGCCTTCATCTGGATGCTTCGGCACAATCAGTTCGAGGACCCGGACGGAGAGGCGATGCGGATCCTCGACGACCGCTACGAGCACAAGCCGGCCGATCCGAAAGAGGCCGTCCAGCCCAAGGAAGGGCCGAGCCGGTTGTCGTAAGGGCGCTGACGTGAAGGAAGGGCCGAGCCGGTTGTCGTAAGGGCGCTGACGTGATGGCGTGGACGGCCCCTGCACGAGCGTAGCTGTGCAATGCTGCGGCCGTTGTAGGTCCATGTGTGGACGGCCCCCTTGGCGCAAGAGCTTTTGCGCGGCAATGAGGTGTATAAGTCAGCACTTGATCTGACAGACGATGTCCTGAAGCTGAGGTGAGAGCCGGGGCCGGGCGTGGAGCGATTGGGGTGGCGAAACGCCCGGCTTCGGCGTTTGGAGGGACGATGACCAGGGATCAGCAGATCATCCGGGCGAAGGTGGGGCTGCTCGAACTCGCGAAGCAGCTCGGCAACGTCAG